>NZ_JBHTRF010000032.1:0-88016 GCF_042796115.1 Kitasatospora sp. NPDC056446
CCCTGAACGTCCTCCACTGACCGCGGCCGCCGCCCCGCTCCCGCTTCCTCGGCCGGCCGAAGGCCCGGACCGCCCCACCCCGCCCCGGGCGTCGCCCGGTGGCGGCCCCCGGGGCGGCCCCCGGGGCCCCCCCCCTTCCGCCGTACCGGGGCACGGCTCAGCCCCGGGTCAGCCCCGCGACCAGTTCGTCGGCCGCGCCGTACGGGTCCAGCTCGCCCGCGGCCACCCGGTCCGCCAGCGCGGCCAGGTGCCGGTCGCCGCCGAGGTCGCCGATCCGGGCGCGCAGCTCGGCCAGCGCGATCGCCTCGATCTCCTCGGCGGCCCGGCGGCGGCGGCGCACCGCCAGCTCGCCGTGCTCCTCCAGCCAGGCGCGGTGCTTCTCCAGCGCCTCGACCACCTCGTCGACGCCCTCGCCGCGGGCCGCGACGGTCTTCACGATCGGCGGGCGCCAGTCCCCCGCCCCGCGGGCCTCACCGAGGCCGAGCATGTGGTTGAGCTCCCGCGCGGTGGCGTCGGCGCCGTCCCGGTCGGCCTTGTTGACCACGAAGACGTCGCCGATCTCCAGGATCCCGGCCTTGGCGGCCTGGATGCCGTCGCCCATCCCGGGGGCGAGCAGCACCACGGTGGTGTCCGCCTGGGCGGCGATCTCGACCTCGGACTGGCCGACGCCGACGGTCTCGACCAGGATCACCTCGCAGCCGGCCCCGTCCAGCACCCGCAGCGCCTGCGGCGCCGTCCAGGAGAGCCCGCCGAGGTGGCCGCGGGTGGCCATCGAGCGGATGAACACCTCGGGGTCGGTGGCGTGGTCCTGCATCCGGACCCGGTCGCCCAGCAGCGCGCCGCCGGAGAACGGCGAGGACGGGTCCACGGCGAGCACCCCGACCCGCTTCCCGAGCCGCCGGTAGGCGGAGACCAGCGCCGAGGTGGAGGTGGACTTGCCGACGCCGGGCGAGCCGGTCAGCCCGACGGTGTAGGCCTGCCCGGTGTACGGCGCGAGCGCGGCCATCGCCTCCCGCAGCTGCGGGGCGGCGTTCTCGACCAGCGTGATCAGCCGGGCGACGGCGCGCGGCCGGCCCTCCCTGGCCTGCTCGACCAGCGTGGCGACATCGATCATCAGGAGCTCCTAGCAGGACGGGACGCCGAAGGGCTGCGGCCCGCCGGTGGCGGTCCGCAGCCCAGAGGACCGGATCGGCCGGTCAGGCCTTCGGGCTCTGCTCGGCGGGCACGCGCACGATCAGCGCGTCGCCCTGGCCGCCGCCGCCGCACAGCGCGGCCGCGCCGACCCCGCCGCCGCGGCGCTGGAGCTCCAGCGCCAGGCTCAGCACCACGCGGGCACCGGACATCCCGATCGGGTGGCCCAGCGCGATCGCGCCGCCGTTGACGTTGACGATGTCCGAGGAGACGCCCAGGTCCTTGGCCGACTGGTACGCGACCGCCGCGAACGCCTCGTTGATCTCGATCAGGTCGAGGTCGGCGACCTCCAGGCCCTCCTTGGCCAGCGCGTGCCGGATCGCGTTGGACGGCTGCGACTGGAGCGAGTTGTCCGGGCCGGCCACGTTGCCGTGCGCGCCGATCTCGGCGATCCAGGCCAGGCCCAGCTCCTCGGCCTTGGCCTTGCTCATCACGACCACCGCGGCGGCGCCGTCGGAGATCTGCGAGGAGGTGCCGGCGGTGATCGTGCCGTCCTTGGTGAAGGCCGGGCGCAGCTTGGCGAGGCCCTCGACGGTGGTGTCCGCGCGGATGCCCTCGTCCTGGCTGAACAGCACCGGCTCGCCCTTGCGCTGCGGGATGGCGACCGGGACGATCTCGGCCTCGAAGACGCCGTCGGCCTGCGCCTTGGCCGCCCGCTGGTGGGAGGCGGCGGCGATCTCGTCCTGCACCTCGCGGGCGATGCCCAGACGGGTGTTGTGCTTCTCGGTGGACTCGCCCATCGGGATGTTCTCGTAGGCGTCGGTGAGGCCGTCGTGCGCCATGGAGTCCAGCATCCCGATCGCGCCGTACTTGAAGCCCTCGCGGGACTTCGGCAGCAGGTGCGGGGCGTTGGTCATCGACTCCTGGCCGCCGGCCACCACGATGTCGAACTCGCCGGCGCGGATCAGCTGGTCGGCCAGCGCGATGGCGTCGAGGCCGGAGAGGCAGACCTTGTTGATGGTCAGCGCCGGCACGTTCATCGGGATGCCGGCCTTGACGGCGGCCTGGCGGGCCGGGATCTGGCCCGCGCCGGCCTGCAGCACCTGGCCCATGATCACGTACTGGACCTGGTCCCCGGTGACGCCGGCCCGCTCCAGGGCGGCCTTGATGGCGACGGCGCCGAGGTCGGCACCGGAGAAGCCCTTGAGGGAACCGAGCAGGCGACCCATCGGGGTCCGTGCACCGGCAACGATCACAGAGGTGGTGTTGGTCATGGGACGGGCCCCTTCGCACGTCGTGGCCAGGTGAGGATGCGCTCAATGTACTGACCTGTTACGCACCCGTCACCGGAGCGACAGTGTGATCGAGCGCACTGGCACCCTCCAGTCAACACCGTGCCGGAGCGGTCCGGGTGAACCCCGACGCTGTGAGCAGGCTCGCACGTCCGGCGCTGGCGTCCGTCCCGGGCCATGCGCTGCACTGGGTGCCACCCCTGTCCCCACCCCCGGAGGTCACCGTGCTGACCCGAATCGACCACATCGGCATCGCCTGCCGAGACCTCGACCGGACCGTCGAGTTCTACCGCGCCACCTACGGCTTCGAGGTCTTCCACTCCGAGGTCAACGAGGAGCAGGGCGTCCGCGAGGCCATGCTGAGGATCAACGGGACCGACGACGGCGGCGCCTCCTACCTCCAGCTGCTGGAGCCGACCCGTCCCGACTCGACCGTCGCCAAGTGGCTGGAGAAGAACGGCGAGGGCGTGCACCACATCGCGTTCGGCACCGCCGACGTGGACGGCGACGCCGAGGCCGTCCGCGCCAAGGGCGTCCGGGTCCTCTACGACGAGCCGCGGACCGGCTCGATGGGGTCGCGGATCACCTTCCTGCACCCGAAGGACTGCGGCGGCGTCCTGACCGAGCTGGTCACCTCCGCGCAGAACGCCCACGACGGCCACTGAACCGTCCGCCGGAGCGCCCCGGGTGCCGTCCGTCGCGGCGGCACCCGACGGCCCGTCGGTCATGACCCGTCAGTAACCTGGCCGGAAGAGCCGGAAAACCCCCCTGCGGCCATTCCCCCGCGGTGCGCTCCCACTACAATGCCCAGGTGCGCGAAGACTCCGGGGGACGGAGGCGACGGGCACGGCCGAAGACTGGCCCGTCCGCCCCCGGGCGGTGGGCCCGTCGCAAGGGGAGTCCATTACGCGGGCACGGCTGAACAGTCGCAAGACGGATCTGTCACCATTCTCCACAAGGCAAGAGTTCGCCCAGGAGTCCACTCGGACGGGGGAACGCGGCATACCCCCGCGCTCCCGCGCCAACGGACTCCGACGACCGCGGTGGGCGGCCCCTGATTGGCAAGGGGACGACGGCCGCCGCGGGATGCAAGGACCAGTCGGAGCGGCACCCGGACAACGGGGGCACGGCACCGGCCGGGTCGAGGACGCGACCAGGAGATGGATGGGACCGCGGAGTGCGGGGCAACGACCGCTACGAGGCTGACGATCACCTCTCCCAGTTCGAGGCCGAGATGGGTCGGACTCGGAAGGAGCGCGACAAGGCAGTCGAGCATGCCGAGGACCTCGCCTACCAGGTGGAGGTGCTCCGGGCGAAACTGCACGAGTCCCGTCGCATGCTCGCCCAACCGCGTGCCTTCGACGCCGTCTCCGGCCAGGCCGAGCAGATGCTCCGCACCGCCGAGATGCAGGCCCAGCAGCTGCGCGCCGACGCCGAACGGCAGCTGCGCGACTCCCAGGCCGCCACCCAGCGGATCATGGCCGAGGCCGCCGAGCGCACCGCCCGCCTGGAGGCCGAGCTCACCGCCCGCCGCCGCCGGCTGGAGGACGAGCTCACCGAACTGCGCCGCTCCGCCGAGCAGCACGTCAACGGCTGGGCCGAGCAGACCCGGGCCGGCTCCGAGCAGGAGGCCCAGCGCCTGCTCCAGGACGCCCGCGTCGAGGCCGAGCGGATGGTCGCCGCCGCCCGCGCGGAGGCCGTCGCCCTCTCCGACCAGGCCCGCGCCCAGACCGCCGCCGACGTGGACGCCGCCCGCGGCGAGGCCCACGCCGCCGCCGAGGCCGCCCTCCAGCGGGCCCAGAACGACGCCGAACGACTGCTGCGCGCCGCCTCCGAGCAGGCCCAGCAAGCCGGCGCCCAGGCCGCCGCGGACGTGGACGCCGCCCGCGGCGAGGCCCAGCAGCAGCTCGCCGCCGCGCACGCCGCGGCCGAGCGCCAGCTGGCCGTCGCCCGCGCCGAGATCGACCAGCTCAAGACGCAGGCCGCGACCGAGCAGGCCCGGGCCGAGCAGCAGCTCGCCGCCGCCAAGGCCGAGATAGAGCGGCTGCGCTCCGAGGTCATCGCCGAGGCCGAGCGCACCCGCCACGAGGCCGCCGCCCTGCGCGTCCAGGCCGAGCAGGCCGCCGAACAGCTCCAGGCCGACGCCGAGGCCGCCGCCGAACGCAAGGCCGCCGACGGCGAGGCCGCCAACGAGCAGCGCTCGCAGACCGCCCGCGCCGAGGTGGCCCGGATGGTGGCCCACGCCACCAGGGAAGCCGACGCCATCCGCGCCGAGGCCGAGGCCGTCCGCAGCATCGCGGCCACCCGGCAGGCCGAGGCCGACGCCGCCAGGGCCGCCGCCGCCGAGGAGAGCGAACGGCTGCGGGCCACCGCCGAGTCCGTCGCCGCCGAACTGCGCGCCGAGGCCGAGGCCGCGATCGCCGACCTGCGCGCCCGGGCCGAACGGGACCTGGCCGAGCTGCGGGCACAGGCCGAGGCCGAGGCCCAGCGGCTGCGCAGCGAAGCCGAGGAGGAAGGCCGGGCGGCCGGCGCCAAGGAAGCCACCGTCCACCTCGCCACGGCCGCCAAGACCGCCGAGGAGGTGCTCGGCCGGGCCAACCAGGACGCCGAGACCGCCCGCAGCGAGGCCTCCGCCGAGGCCGAGCGGATCCGGACCGAGGCCGCCGCCGAGGCGCAGCGCCTGCGCGAACAGGCCCAGGCCGCCGTCGAGCAGGCCCAGAACGCCGCGCTGGACGACGCCGCCGCGATCCGTGAGCGGATCGAGCAGATGCAGGACGAGGCGGCCCGGCTGCGCGCCGAGGCCGAGGAACTGCGCGCCCAGGCCGCCGCCGAGGCCGAACGGGTCCGCGGCGAGGCCCGCCGCCAGGCCGTGGTGCAGATCGAGGAGTCGGCGAAGAACGCCGAGGAGCTGCTCACCAAGGCCAAGACCGACGCGGACGAGCTGCGCGCCGGCGCCGCCGGCGAGATCGAGCGGCTGCGCGAGCAGGCCCAGGAGCAGGCCGCCGAGACCCAGGGCCGGGCCGAGCAGACCCTGGCCCGGGCCCGCGCCGAAGCCGGGAAGATCACCGCCACCGCCGAGCAGCAGGGCCAGGACGCGCTCTCCGCCGCCAAGGCCGCGGCCGCCGAGAACCGCACCGCCGCCGAGCGCGAGACCGCCGAACTCCGGCGCGAGGCAACCGAGTTCGACCAGCGGGTCCGGGCCGGGGCGAACGCCGCGGCCGAGGCCCTGACCACCGAGGCACAGGCCGGGGCCGCCGCCGTCCGGGACGCCGCGGCGGCCGACGCCGACCGGATGCGCACCGAGGCCGACACCGAGGCCGCCCGCACCCGGGCCGAGGCCGAGGCCGCCGCGAACGGGCTGCGCGAGGAGAGCCTCCGCGAACGCGAGGAGGCCGCGGACGGGCTGCGCCGCGAGCGCGAGGAGACCGCCGACCGGCTGGCCGCCGCCGAGACCGCGCTCACCCTGGCCGAACAGCACGCCGCCGAGCAGCGCGAAGCCGCCGACGCGTACAGCACCGAACAGCGCGAGACCGCCGACGCCTACGCCGCCGAACAGCGCGAGACCGCCGACGCGTACAGCGCCGAGGTCCGCGCGGAGGCCGAGCAGGCCGCCGGCGAGCTCCGGGCCGTCGCCCAGCGCGAGACCACCCAGCAGCGCGAAGCCGCCGACGCCTACGCCGCCGAACAGCGCGAGACCGCCGACGCGTACAGCGCCGAGGTCCGCGCGGAGGCCGAACAGGCCGTCGGCGAGCTGCGGGCCGTCGCCCAGCGCGAGACCACCCAGCAGCGCGAAGCCGCCGAAGCCCACGCCGACCGCGTCCGCACCGAGGCCGAACAGCACGCCGCCGACCTCACCGAACGCACCACCACCGAAACCACCGAACAGCGCGAAGCCGCCGACGCCTACAGCACCGAACAGCGCGAAGCCGCCGAAGCCCACGCCGCCGAGCAGCGCGAAGCCGCCGACGAGCTGCTGGAGCGCGCCGCGGCCACCGCCGAGCAGCGCCGGGCGGAGGCCGCCAAGGACGCCAAGGCCGTCCGCGAGAAGGCCGCCGCCGAACTGGCGCTGGCCAACGAGCAGGCGGAGACCGTCCGGGCCGAGGCCGGCCGCGAGCTGTCCGAGGCCCGCGCCACCGCCGACGCCATCCGCGCCGAGGCCGGCGCCGAGCTGGAGCAGGCCAAGGCCGACCGCGCGGACCTGATCGCCGCCGCCAAGGCCGAGGGCGCCGAGTTGGTCGCCGTCGCCGAGGAGGAGGCCGCCGAGGTCCGCCAGTCGGTGGCCGGCATGCACGAGGCCGCCGCCGAGCAGATCGCGGCGCTCAAGGCCGCCGCCGGGCAGGAGGCCGACCGGGTCCGCGAGGACGGCGAGCAGGCCGCGGCCGAGCTGCGCGAGCTGGCCGAGCGGGAGACCGCCGAGCTGCGCGAGCTGGCCGAGCGGGAGACCGCCGAGCTGCGCGAGCTCGCCGAGCGGGAGAGCGCCGAGCTGCGCGAGCTGGCCGACCGGCACAGCGTCGAGCAGCGCGAGGCCGCCGACGCCTACAGCACCGAGCAGCGCGAGGCCGCGGACACGTACGCGACCGAGCTGCGCGCGGCGGCCGACACCTACGCCGCCACCCTGCGCGAGCAGACCGAGCAGGAGCTGGCCGCCGAGCGCGAGGCCGCCGAGGCCGAACTCGGCCGGCAGCGCGCCGAGGCCCACGCCTACGACGAGCAGCTGCGCGCGGACGCCGAGGCCGAGCTGCGGTCCGCCCACGAGGCCGCCGAGCACCTGCGCGCCGACGCCGAGGCGCAGGGCAACCGCACCATGGCCGAGGCCGAGGCCCTGGGCTCCCGCACGGTCGCCGACGCCGAGGAGCTGGCCGCCGGGCTGCGCGCCGAGGCCGAGGAGTACGCCCTCGCGACCCGCACCCTGGCCGACGACTACGACAGCGCCACCCACGCCCGCGCCGACGCGTTCGACGCGGAGATCCGGGAGGCCGCCGAGCAGTTCGACAAGGCCACCCGCGACCAGGCCAAGTCCGTCCTGGAGAAGGCCTTCGCGGACGCCGAGTCGCTCGGCGAGGACGCCCAGACCACCGCGCTGGCGACCACCGCCGCCGCCGAGGAGCAGGCGGACGCGATGGTCGCCGCCGCCCGCAAGGAGGCCGACCGGCTGGTCGCGGCCGGCGAGGCGGCCGGCCAGGGCGAGGTCGAGAAGGGCCGCTCCGACGCGGACACCCTGCTCGCCGAGGCCCGTCGGGACGCCACCGCGATCCGCGAGCGCGCCGAGGAACTGCGCGAGCGTACCGACGCCGAGGTGGAGGCGCTGCACGAGCGCGCCCGCAAGGAGAACGCGGCGGCCATGAAGTCGGCCGGCGAGCGGGTGGACGCGCTGGTGACGGCCGCCCAGGAGCAGCTGACCGAGGCCGAGGAGCAGGCGGTGTCCACCGTCGCGGAGGCCGAGGACCGCGCCGCGGCCCTGGTCGCCGCCGCCGAGGACCACGCGAACGAGCTCACCTCGGAGGCCTCGGCCGAGGCCAGCAAGGTCCGGCTCTCGGCGGTCCGCAAGGCCGAGGGCCTGCTGAAGGAGGCGGAGACCAAGCTCTCCACCTCGACCGACCGCGCCGAGGCGCTGATCGGGAAGGCCGAGGCGAAGCTCCGCTCCGCGGAGGCCGAGTCCGAGGAGCGGCTGGACAAGGCGGCGACCGAGGCGGAGAAGCGGCTGCGGGACGCCGACCGGACCGCGGACGAGCAGATCGAGCTGGCGAAGGCGGAGGCCGAGCGGCTGCTCGCCGAGGCGAAGGCCGAGGCGAAGCGGGTCACCGACGAGGGCCGGCGCGAGCTGGACGAACTGGTGCGCCGCCGCAAGGACATCAACACCGAGATCTCCAGGGTCCAGGACGTCCTGTCCGCCCTGGAGGCGTTCGAGGCACCGTCACCGGTCGCACAGGCCAACGGGGGAAACAACAGCAAGAAGGACGGGGGGGCCAAGGCAGGTGCCGGAGTCGGCTCCCCCCGGTCGGGTGGCAATCGCTCCAAGAACGCACCACCCGATTGAGCGGACATTGTCCGCGAGACAACGGCATTTCGCCGTCGACACTCCGGTACCGTGTCAGGATTCCCTCAACCACCTCAGCGGTTTGACGACAGGAAGCCCAGAACCCCATGAGCGACAGTCACTCCCCTCACGGCTTCGACCTGGTGCGCCGTGGGTACGAGCGTGCCCAGGTCGACGAGCGGATCACCAAGCTGGTGGCCGACCGTGACAGTGCCTTGACCCGGATCAGCGCGCTGGAGAAGCGCATCGAGGAGCTCCACCTGGAGACCCAGACCGCCCAGGCGGCGGTCGTCGAGCAGGAGCCCTCGTACGCCGGTCTCGGCGCCCGGGTCGAGAAGATCCTGCGACTCGCCGAGGAGGAGGCCAAGGACCTGCGCGACGAGGCGCACCGCGCCGCCGAGCAGCACCGCGAGCTCGCCGAGGCCGCCGCCCAGCAGGTCCGCACCGAGGCCGAGAACTACGCCAAGGACCGCAAGGCCAAGGCGGAGGACGAGGGCCTGCGGATCGTCGACAAGGCCAAGAGCGACTCCGCCCAGCTGCGCGCCGAGGCCAACAAGGACGCCCAGAACAAGCGCGAGGAGGCGGACGCCCTCTTCGAGGAGACCCGCACCAAGGCCGCCCAGGCC
This sequence comes from Kitasatospora sp. NPDC056446, assembly GCF_042796115.1. NCBI lineage: Bacteria > Bacillati > Actinomycetota > Actinomycetes > Kitasatosporales > Streptomycetaceae > Kitasatospora > Kitasatospora sp. NPDC056446. Next base: position 9,087 of record NZ_JBHTRF010000032.1, read on the forward strand.
GCGCTGGAGTTCGAGACGAACCTGGCCAAGCGCCGCGAGCAGTCCGAGCGCGACCTGGCCGCCCGTCAGGCCAAGGCCGAGAAGCGCCTGGCCGAGATCGAGCACCGGGCCGAGCAGCTGCGCCTGGAGGCCGAGAAGCTGCGCACCGACGCCGAGCGCCGGGCCCGCCAGACCGTCGAGACGGCCCAGCGCCAGTCCGAGGACATCGTGGCGGACGCCAACGCCAAGGCCGACCGCATCCGCAGCGAATCCGAGCGCGAGCTGGCGGCGCTCACCAACCGCCGCGACAGCATCAACGCCCAGCTGACCAACGTCCGCGAGATGCTGGCGACGCTGACCGGCGCGGCCGTGGCCGCCGCCTCGCTGCCGAACGACGACACCATGGGCGTGCCCGCCCAGCAGTCGCGCTGACGCCGCACCACCGCCGTACCGCAGGCCCTCACCCTCCCGGGTGAGGGCCTGTCGGCTGTCACGGCGTCATCACCTCGGGCCCTCTTCGCCGGGGCCCTCCCTACCGGGCCCGCCCTACCGGGGGTAGGCGCCGTCCGGGCGCTGGTACCCGCTGCTGAGCTGGTTGCCCTCGTCGTCCGAGACGGTGCCGAACCAGGAGGTGCACCAGACCGACACCGAGTCGGGCCAGTACTGCACCTCGAAGGGGTGCCCGGAGCCGTAGTCGCCGTACGAGGTGACGATGAACGTCTCCCCCGGGCGCATCCAGTAGTCCTCGCCGAGCGGTTCCAGGGTCAGCTCGACCAGCACCTCGCTCCGGTTGGTCACGGGCATCCGGCCGGTCACCTCCAGCGCGGAGAAGTCCCAGGAGGCCTCGTCCTCGCTCATCCGGCGTCCACCCGCAGCAGCAGGGCCCGGGCGGCGGCGTCGAACGCCTCGGGTGCCTCCAGGGCGCTCAGATGGCCCACGGCGGGGATGACGGTCAGCTCGGCGTCCGGTCGGGCCCGGAGCATCAGTTCGGCCTCCTGCGGCGCCACCAGGGGGTCCTGGGCGCCCGCCACGACCGCGACCGGCACCCGCAGCCCGGCCAGCACGTCCAGGGTGTCCGGACGGGCCGCCATGGCCCGCTGGGCCCACGCGACGGCGGCCGGCGACGCGGCGGCGACCATGGCCTCCACCCGCTCCACGAGGTGCCGGGAGTCCGGTCCGAGCTGCCCGGCCGCGACCTCCTCGTCCAGCAGCAGCCGCACGCTCGCACGCGCGGTGACGGCGGCGGCGATCCGCTCCCGGTTGGCCCGTACGGCGTCGGTGTCGGCGGTGGCACGGGTGTTGGCCAGCAGCAGCCCGGACAGCCGCCCGGGGTGGCGGCGGGCGAAGGCCAGCGCCACGTAGCCGCCCATGGAGAGCCCGCCGACCACCGCGCGCCCGATCCCGGCCGCGTCCAGCAGCAGGGCGAGGTCGTCCGCGACCCGGTCCAGCGAGGGCTCGTCGGTGCCCAGCCCGGTGCCGCCGAACCCCCTCTGGTCGGGGGCGAGCACCCGGGCCTCGTGCCCGGTCGGACCGGGCAGTCCGTCCAGCTGGGACGACCACATCGAGGAGTTCAACGGGAAGGCGTGCAGGAGCACGAGGGGTGTTCCGGTACCGCTCTCGCGGACGGACACTGCGGAGGGGAGCTCGGTCATGCGCCCACCGTATTCCGGTGCGCCCGGCGGGCCCACTCAGCGGGCCGCGATATCCGCTTTGTCCTAGCCTGACAGAGAGTAAGGGAGCGCGAATGATCGAGTTGCACGACCTGACAAAGCGTTACGGAAAGACGCTGGCGGTGGACCGGCTCAGCTTCCAGGTCCCCACGGGCGTGGTGACCGGCTTCCTCGGGCCCAACGGTGCCGGCAAGTCCACCACCATGCGCATGATCCTCGACCTCGACCGCCCGACCGGCGGCCGGGTCACCATCGACGGCAAGCGCTACGGGCAGCTCAGCGAGCCGCTCAAGTACATCGGCGCCCTGCTGGAGGCCAAGGCCGTCCACCCCGGCCGCACCGCCCGCGACCACCTGCTCTGGCTCGCCCAGAGCAACCGGATCCCGGAGCGCCGGGTGGACGAGGTGCTCGCCCTGGTCGGCCTCACCCCGGTGGCCCGCAAGCGGGCCCGCGGCTTCTCCCTCGGCATGGGCCAGCGCCTGGGCATCGCCTCCGCGCTGCTCGGCGACCCGGAGATCGTCATGTTCGACGAACCGGTCAACGGCCTGGACCCGGAGGGCATCCTCTGGATCCGCAACCTGATGAAGCGCCTCGCCACCGAGGGCCGGACGGTCTTCGTCTCCTCCCACCTGATGAGCGAGATGGCCGTCACCGCCGACCACCTGGTGGTCATCGGCAAGGGCCGGCTGCTCGCCGACCTGCCGATGCCGGAGTTCATCCGGCGCAACTCGCGCTCCGCCGTCCGGCTGCGCAGCCCCGAGCCCCAGCGGCTGCTCGACGTGCTCGCCGGGGCCGGCCTGCGGCACGAACCGGGCCCCGACGGCTCGTTCGAGGTGGTCGACGGCAGCCTCGCCCGGCTCGGCGAGCTCGCCTCGGCCAACGGGCTGGTGCTGCACGAACTCAGCCCGCAGCAGGCCTCGTTGGAGGAGGCGTTCATGCAGATGACGGCCGACTCGGTGGAGTACCACGCGGGCGACGGGCCGGGCCGGGACGCGGCCGGGGCCCCCGGCGTCTGGGGCGCCGGGTGGAAGGCGGACGACGACCCGCGGGCCGCCGCGGCACAGCAGGAGGAGAACTGAGATGGCGTCCTTCCCCGCGGTCCTGCGCTCCGAGTGGACGAAGATCCGCAGCGTCCGCTCGACGGTCTGGACGCTCGCGCTGGCCTTCGTCGTCACCGTCGGCCTCGGCGCGCTGCTGTCCCTGCTCACCAACAACAACTTCACCGAGTTCCGGCGCAACGACCAGTCCCCGTTCGACGCCACCGGGACGGCCTTCTCCGGCATCATGCTCGGCGAGCTGGCCATCATCGTCTTCGGGGTGCTGGCGATCGGCAACGAGTACAGCAGCGGGATGATCCGGGTCACCCTGGCCGCCGTCCCGCAGCGCGCCACCCTGCTCGGCGGCAAGGCGGCGGTGCTCGGCGGGCTCGCCCTCGCGGTCTCGCTGGTGACGGCCTTCGTCACCTTCTTCGTCGGCCAGGCCCTGCTCGGCTCGCACTCCACCACGATCGGCGAGCCGAACGTGCTGCGCGCGGTGTTCGGCGCCGCGCTGTACCTGACGATGCTCTGCCTGTTCTCGGCGGGCGTCACCACGATGCTGCACAACCAGACGCTGGCGCTCGGCGTGCTGGTGCCGTTCTTCTTCCTGCTCTCGCCGATCCTCTCGGCGGTGCCGAAGGTCAAGACCCTGGCCCACTACTTCCCCGACTACGCGGGCTCGCGGATGCTGCTGGTGTACGAGCAGCACGGCCAGCCGTACGGGCCGTGGGCCGGCTTCCTGATCTGCCTCGCCTGGACGGCGGCGGCCCTGCTCGGCGGCATGCTGGTGCTCAAGAACCGCGACGCGTAGGGCCCCGGCCCGCCGGTGCGGCGGGACGCTCAGTACCGCGGAGCGCCGCGGCCTCGCAGGACGTTGGAGGCCCGGCGCTCCCGCGCTCCCCAGCAGGCCCGGTGCCAGTGCCGCCGGTCGTCCACGCCGGCGCCGTGCATCGGCCAGGCCACCACGTGGCCCATCCCGGACGGGATCTCCTGGTCGCAGCCCGGGCAGCGGTAGGACCGCCCCGACGTCCCGGCGACCGTCTGGACCACCCAGTCGTCGCCCTGGTAGTTCTCGGTGCGGCGCAGCGAGCCTCCGAGCGGGGCGTCCCCCGGCTCGCCGCTCTCGCGGGTGGCGGCGCTCTTGATCCGGTTGCGGCGCGGCGACACGGCGGACTGCCTCTCTTCCGGGGCTCTGGGCCGTTCCAGCCTACGGCCGGCCGGCCTTCCGGATGGCCACTATCACGGCTCCGCCCGGCGTCCCCGCCTTTTTGCCGAGATCCACCCGATCATCAGGGAAATTCGGGGTTCCGCGTGCCATTGGCACATGACATCCGATACCCAGAGGGGGAAGAGGCGGGGCCCGCAGACCCTGCGCGCACCCGAGGAGGACCCCAGGATGACCAAGACCAGCGCCCGTGCCGAGACCCGCCGGCCCGTCGGGGTCCGCCCGCCCGCCCCCGGCCCGGCGCTGACCTCCGTCCCCCCGGTGACGGCCGTCGCCGGCGAGCCGCTGCCCGCGGCCCAGCGCCCGGGGGCACGGCCGGCGGACACCGCGCCGGTGCGGGTCGGCCTGTTCCTGCTGTCCGCGCAGTTCCCGGGGCAGAGCCACGGCGAGGCGCTGGACCGCACCCTCCGGTCCGCCGTCGAGGCCGAGCGGTCGGGCCTGGACAGCGTCTGGCTCGCCGAGCACCACTTCGTCCCGTACGGGGTCTGCCCCGACGCCGCCACGATGGCCGCGCTGCTGCTCGGCCGCACCCGCCGGATCGGCGTCGGCACGGCCGTCAGCGTGCTCTCCACCCGCCACCCGGTGGCGCTCGGCGAGCAGGCCGCGCTGCTGCACCTCACCTCCGGCGGACGCTTCACGCTCGGGGTCGGCCGCGGCGGGCCGTGGATCGACCTGGACGTGTTCGGCGGCGGCGTGGACGCCTTCGAGAACGGCTTCCCGGAGCGGCTGGACCTGCTGCTGCGCTGGCTGCGCGGCTCCCGGGTGGGCGGGGACGGACCGCAGTTCGACTTCCCCGAGGTGACGGTAGTGCCGCGGGCCGCCGAACCCCTGCGGCGGTCCGGTCTGAGCAACTGGCTCGGCCTCGGCGAGCGGTCCGGCCCGGTGCGCTTCCCGCGCCAGCGCCAGGACGAGGAGGGCCTCGGCGAGGAGCTCACCCCCAGCGGGCGGCCGGTGGCCGGCCCGCCCATGGTGGTCGCGTGCACCTCACCGGGCGGGGTGCGGCTGGCCGCCGAACGCGGCCTGCCGATGCTGCTCGGCATGCACTCCGGGGACGAGGACAAGCTGCGGATGCTGGAGCTGTACCGCACCGCCTGGCTGGCCGCCGGGCGCGGCGAGGAGCAGCTGCGCCGGGTCGGCCGCCGGCACGTCGCGGCCGGGGTGGCCCAGGTCGACGACCGCGCCGCCGCGGCCCGGTCCACCCTGCTGAACGCGATGCCCGGCTGGTTCGAGTACGGGCTCGGCGCCCACCGCACCGTGGACGGCCGCGAGCGCAAGATGCGCGACCCGCGCGAGTACACCGAACTCCTCTGCGACCTGCACGCGGTGGGCACCCCGCGCCAGTGCGCCGACCGGCTGCTGGCCACCGCCGAGCGGACCGGCATCCGCCGGTTCGCACTGCTCGCCGAGGGCAGCGGCGACCACGAGGCGACCCTGCACAACATCGCCCGGCTCGGCTCGGAGGTGCTGCCGCAGCTGGGCTGAGCCCGCCGGCCCGGGCCGCCGCCCCCTCCCCCCGCACCGGGGGACGGGAGCGGCCGGCGCCACGGCGGCGGTACCGCCGGTCAGCAGTCCCGCAGTTCCTCGGACTGGTTGAGCAACTGCTCCCGGACGGAGGTGAAGCGCGTGATCCGCGCCTCGTTGGCGTCCGACGGCAGGAACACCGCCACCCGGTGACAGTTCTGGAAGGCCAGCCGGACGCCGAAGTGGCGCTGCAGGGCGCCCCGGATGGCATCGCTGGCCAGGGCGCGCAGGAGCTGGCCGCGGGCCTGCTCGCTGGGCGGCGGTACCTGGTTGTCGGCGAAGTCGGTGCCGTCGACCTTCGCCTGGGCGACCAGCGAGCTGATCAGCTCCCAGGCGTACGGCAGGGAGACGCGGACGCAGTCGACGAATTCCCGCTCGTCGACCTCGCCCCGCTCGGCCTTCTCCAGCAGGGCCGGTGAGACGTCGAGCGACATGGATTCTCCTCTCGCGGTCCACCCGCGCGGCGCCCGGGTGGTCATGCGTAGTCCAAGCTCAGGTGAGGGTGGGCGAACTCGCGCGTGGTGTCCGGAACACCGTGGGACGGGGATTGCCAGCACCTTCGCGACGGCGGCGGCGATACGGGACGTGACGCCCCGAACACCGACCGCGCTCAGAACAGCGTGGCAGTCAGCGGGCGGGGAGGCCGGTCATTCCTGCGGATTGCTCCGGAAATACGCCGTGGTGCACCGGATTGGCCGGATCCTGTCGGATCGTTCATCTGAAGTCTCCATCCCCGTTGACAGCGATCCCGCAAGCGTGCCGTCACACACCGTAGCGACCAGATGGAGTGGGCGCCAGACCGCGACGAGCGGGAGCGGAACCGCCGAACCTCAATGTTCGCGGGGTTCGCGCTTTCTTCACCCAGCCGTCGTGGAATCGCATCAACTGGCCCCGGTGGGCTAGCGTGGTCGACCGTGCGTCTCGTAATTGCCCGCTGCTCAGTCGACTATGCCGGTCGGCTCTCCGCCCATCTGCCCTCCGCCACCAGGCTCATCCTGGTCAAGGCCGACGGCAGCGTCAGCATCCACGCCGACGACCGCGCCTACAAGCCGCTCAACTGGATGTCCCCGCCGTGCGTCCTCAAGGAGGCCGACGGGGTCTGGACGGTGGAGAACAAGGCCGGCGAGAAGCTCATCATCACGCTGGAGGAGGTGCTGCACGACTCGTCCCACGAGCTCGGGGTCGACCCGGGCCTGATCAAGGACGGCGTCGAGGCACACCTCCAGGAGCTGCTCGCGGACCGGATGGAGGTGCTCGGTGCCGGCTGGTCGCTGATCCGCCGCGAGTACCCCACCGCGATCGGCCCGGTCGACATCCTCTGCCGCGACTCCGACGGCGCCACGGTCGCCGTCGAGATCAAGCGCCGCGGCGAGATCGACGGCGTCGAACAGCTCACCCGCTACCTCGAACTCCTCAACCGGGACCCGCTGTTGGCCCCGGTCAAGGGCATCTTCGCCGCGCAGGAGATCAAGCCCCAGGCCCGCGTGCTGGCCACCGACCGCGGCATCGGCTGCGTGGTGCTGGACTACGACGAGCTGCGCGGCATCGACGACGACAAGCTCAAGCTGTTCTGACGGCTCAGCCCGAGGCCGGCGGCGGGACGGACGGCGTGCCACTGGCGCTCGTCGTCCCGGTCGGCGACGGGGTCGTGGTGGCCGGCGGCGAGGTGGGCGGCTTCGGCGACGTCGAGCCGCCGGGCTGAGTGCCGCCCCCGCCGTTGCCGCCACCACCGTTGCCGCCGCCGTTGCCGCCCCCGCCGGGCCCGCCCGGCTGCGGCTGCCCGGGCTGCGGGGCGGGCGGCTGGGACTGCCCCGGTACGGGCGGCTGCGACTGCTGCGGGGCCTGCGACTCGCTCGCCCCCGTCGAGGCGCCCGCCCGCTTCGTCGGCGAGGCGCTCGGCGAGGCGCTCGCCGAGCGCGAGGCACTGCCGCTGGTCGTGGGCTCCGGGCCGGTGGCCTGCCCCGACGGACTCCCCGGTGCCGTACCCGCCGGCCCCGGCGCGGTGCTCCCGGACGGCGGCGGGAACGGCGCGTCCTGGCCGCCGCCGCCCTCGTCCAGCCGGGTGCCGGCCGGATCCTTCACCCGGTGCTCGTCAGGGCCGGTGAGGCTCATCGCCACCGCCGTCCCGAGCGCCCCCAGGGTCAGCACGGCCGTCGTGACCACGGCCACCCGCCGCCGCCTGCTGGACTTCAGCCGGGCCGGCACCCGGGCCGCGATCTTGCGGATCACCGGCGCCCGGCTCGGCGCCGCCGGCGCGGCCGCGGGCAGCTGCCGGCCGTCCGCGCGCAGCAGGTCGAGCATCCGGCGCGCCGAGGCGACCCCGCGCTGCTCCCCGGCGCCGGCCCGCAGGGTCAGCGCGGTCTCCAGTTCGGCGACGGCCCGCGACGGCTGCCGCAGGCAGATCGCGTGCACGCCCGCCTCGTGGTGGAACCAGGCCTGGTCGACGGCCGAGCCGGCCCGGCGGGCCCCCTCCAGGCCGAGCTGCAGCACCCGCTCCCAGGCCCCCCAGCGCAGCGCCAGCGCCAGCGCGGGCGCCGCCGCCCGGGCGAGCCTGACCACCGCCTCGTGGCGGCCCGCGGCCCCGTCGGCGACCAGCACGCCGATCACCACCTCCGCCTCGGCGGCGATCTGTTCCAGCGTCACCGAGCTGTGCCCGACCCACCAGGCGAAGTGCTGGGCGGCGCCGTCCACGCAGCCGAGCGGCGGCCAGTGCGGGGCGAGCAGGTCGAACGCGCCGGCGGTCAGCCGGTGGTGCCCGCCGACGGACACCGCCAGCCCGGCGTCGGCGAGTTCGGCGAGCGCGGCCTCGCCCTGGCCGACGTCGATCAGCGCGGGCAGGTGCGGCGCGGTGGGGCACTCCCCGCCGAGCGCGACGGTGAGCCGCAGCACGGCCTGCGCGGGCTCGCTCAGCCCCTCCGCGAGCCGGACCGCGGGCGAGGCCGTCTCGGCGACCGAGGGCAGCGGGACGGTGCGGCGCAGCGCGTTCTCCCGGATCGCCGGGTCGGGGTCGTGGACGGGCCCCTCGACCGCGCCGAAGACGTCCATCCGGTCGTCCTCGGCGGCGACCAGCGCGTCCACCGAGACGTCCCGCTGGCGCAGCAGCGCGGCGGCCTGCACGAAGCGCAGCGGCAGGCCCTCGGACTCGAACCAGAGGTCCACCGCCCAGGCCTTCTCGGCGACGTCCAGCGGCCGCCCGGCCAGCCGGGCGGTGAGGGCGAGGCAGGCGGAGCGGGAGAGCCCGGCGACGAGGTGGTCCTGGAGGCGGGAGCCGACCACGAGCGGCGGGCTGTCCGGAGCGACCGAGACCAGGAAGGCGCAGCCTGGCGCGGTGGCGAGCAGCTCTTCCAGCTCGCTGTCGGAGGGCTCGGCGGCGTCGATCACCACGACCGCGCCGACCCCGGCGAGGTGCGCGGCCAGCTGCCCCGGGTCGGGCCGGTAGCCGGGGGCGTGGTGGGTGGCCGCGAAGAGGTCCTGGAGCAGGTCGTCCACGGTGCGGTGGTGGCCGCAGAGCTGGACGACACCGCCGGGGGCGAGGTCGGCGGCGGCCTCGGCGACGGCCGACAGCAGTGCGCTGCGACCGGAGCCGGCCTGGCCGACCAGGCGTATCGAGCGGCCCTCGGCGAGCAGGCCGAGCAGTTCGGCGATGTCGGCCTCGCGGTCCAGCAGCGGCAGGTCGGCGGGCCCGGCGCCGAGCGCGAGCGGGCCGACCGCGCGGCCGACACCGCCGACCGGGCCGCGGGCGGGCTCGCTGCGGCCGGTCGGGCGCGGGCGCGGACGCCACTCCTCGGGGCAGGGCCTGGCCTCGGAACCGTCCGGCGCCCCGACTCCCACCAACAGGCCGCCGGAGACCAGTTCGCCACCGCGGGTGCGGACGGCCTCCTGCCGGAACTCCCCGGATGGCTGTGCCACGTTCTGCTCCGCATCGTGCTCGGCCGCCGGCGCCCCGCGCCGGCCGGCTGACGTCCCGGCCCCGGCCGCGGGCGGTCTTGGGGGGCAGCCCCGGCAGCCGTCATCTGACGGGCAGACTCTTGCACATCCGGGCCCGCCCGCGCAGGACGGTCCCCGGTCGGGGAGCGGGCGGGGACCGGTCGGGGACGCTGACCAGGCGTGTTGCGCAAGCCCGTCGGAGAGCGCCGTCGGAGAGCGCCGGCGAGGGGGGCTTAGAGGACGGCGCCCTGGGCCTCGACCACGACGCCCTCGACCGCGAGGATGCGGTGCAGCTTGGTGGCCACCAGCAGTCGCTGGAGCTGGGCCGGGACGGAGCGCAGCACCAGCCGGCGGCCGATCCGGCCGGCCCTGCGGTGGGTGCCCATGATCACGCCGAGGCCGGTGGCGTCCCAGAACTCCAGCCGGGCGAGGTCGAGCACGAGGTCCCCGAGGCCGCCGTCCACGGCCTGGTGCAGCTGGGACCGCGCGTCGGCGGCGGTGCGCACGTCGAGGCGGCCTTCGATGGCCAGCGCCGTGTGGTCGCCGGTGATGCGCATGCTCTCCTCCTTCGCCTGGACGGCCTGGTGCGGGACGGGTCCGCCCCGGCCGTACCGGGTGCGGGAGCGGGGTGTGCGGCCGGGCGGGCAGCGGCCCCACGCCCGGACCCGGTCGGAATGCCGGGTTCCCTCATCTGACGGTGAACCCGCTCCGCAGGTTGCTGGTTCCGGCCGGATCTGAAGCAACTTCACTCGTCCGAGGGAATATACGCAGGTGGTCTCCACACCTACGCTCGATTCCCGCCCAAATCACCCGTCTGCGGCACCCGGCGTGAGGAAACTCACCCGGCCCCGCGGGGCGGGCCGTACGATGCTCCGATCGCACGGCCCGTCGGGCCGTCAGGCCCGGTCGGCTCACTTGCCTTCGTACGGGTAGAAGCCCCGGCCGCTCTTGCGGCCCAGGTCTCCGGCGGTGACCATCCGGGCCATGATCTCCGGGGCGGCGAACTTCTCGTCCTTGGTCTCGGTGTAGATGTTCTGGGCGGCGTGCAGCAGGATGTCGACGCCGGTCAGGTCGGCGGTCTGCAGCGGGCCCATCGCGTGGCCGAAGCCGAGCCGGCAGGCGGTGTCGATGTCCTCGGCGGTGGCGACGCCCGACTCGTACAGCTTGGCGGCCTCGACGACCAGCGCGGTGATCAGGCGGGTGGTGACGAAGCCGGCCACATCGCGGTTGACCACCACGACCTCCTTGCCGACGCCCTCGGCGTAGGCGCGGACGGTGGCCAGCGTCTCGTCGCTGGTCTTGTAGCCGCGGACCAGCTCGACCAGCTTCATCATCGGGACGGGCGAGAAGAAGTGGACGCCGACGACCGACTCGGGGCGCCGGGTGGCGGCGGCGATCCGGGTGATCGGGATGGCGGAGGTGTTGGAGGCCAGCACGGCGCCGTCCTTGGCGAGCTTGTCGAGCTCGCGGAAGACGCCCTCCTTGACCTCCAGCTGCTCGAACACGGCCTCGACCACGATGTCGGCCTCGGCGACGGCGCCCAGGTCGGTGGTGGTGGTGATCCGGGCCAGCGCGGCCTCGGCGTCCTCGGCGCTCAGCTTCCCCTTGGCGACGAACTTGTCGTACGAGGCGCGGATGCCCGCGAGGCCGCGCTGCAGCGCCTCCTCGGTGACGTCCCGCAGCACCACCGGGTGGCCGGCCTGCGCGGACACCTGGGCGATTCCGGCGCCCATCAGGCCGGCACCGATGACGGCGATCTGCTTGCTGGACGCGTTGCTCATGGCTGGGTCTCCCGATGCCGTCGCCGCCTCGCGGGCGGGCCCTGAAGGCGGCTCAGGGCAGGGATCACCGCCATGGAGCCGCATCGCTCGTTTCCGGGACTCTAATGCCGGAATCCCCCGGGCAATAGCGATCGGGAGTGTGATCTGCAACCGACCTTGTCAGTCGCCCAAGTAGTAGATCAGATGGTCAGACCGAGGTCCTGGGCCAGGATCGCCGCCTGCACCCTGCTGCGCAGCCGCAGCTTCGCCAGGATCCGGCTGACGTGCGTCTTCGTGGTCGCCTCCGCCATCGCCAGCCGGGACGCGATCTCCCCGTTGGACAGCCCCGCCCCGAGGCAGGCCAGCACCTCCCGCTCACGGACGGTCAGCCCGGCCACCGCCTCCCTGGCCTCCGGGCCGACCTGCCGCTCCGGGCGGGCGAAGGTCCCGATCAGCCGCCTGGTCACCGAGGGCGCCAGCATGCCGTCCCCGCGCGCCACCGTCCGGATGCCCTCGACCAGGGTGTCCGCCTCCAGGTCCTTGAGCAGGAACCCGGCCGCGCCGGCCCGCAGCGCGCCGTAGACGTACTCGTCCAGGTCGAAGGTGGTCAGCACCAGCACCTGGGCGGCCCCGGCGGCCACCACCTCACGGGTCGCCGAGACGCCGTCCAGCCGGGGCATCTGCACGTCCATCAGGACCACGTCCGGCCGCAGCTCCAGCGCCATCCGGACGGCCTCCTCACCGTCGGCGGCCTGCCCGACCACGTCGAAATCCGGCTCGGCACGCAGGATCATCACCAGCGCCGCCCGTACCGCCGCCTGGTCCTCCGCCACCAGCACCCGGATCGTCATGCCCGCCCCTCGCTCTCCCGCACCCGCGGCAGCACCGCGCGCACGCTCCAGTACCCGTCCTTCGGCCCGGCCTCGAAGGTGCCGCCGAGCAGTCCGGCCCGCTCCCCCATGCCCACCAGTCCGGCCCGGGCGCCGGGCAGGCCGCGGCCCGGCTCGGCGCGGTACGGGCTGTCGACGGTGATCCGCAGGTCCTCCGGGCCGAACTCCAGCCGCAGCCGCACCAGTCCGGGCCCGGCGTGCTTGAGCGCGTTGGTCAGCGACTCCTGGACGATCCGGTACGCGGCCAGGCCGACCGGCACCGGCACCTCCCCGCGCTCGCCGTGCTCGGCCAGCTCGAACTCCAGCCCGACGTCCTGGCCCGCCGCCCGCGCCTTGGCCAGCAGGGCGTCCACCGCGGCGAGGTCGGGCGCCGCGTAGGACTCGTCGACCTCTCCCCCGCCGCTGTCCCTGAGCAGCCCGATCATGCGGCGCATTTCGGCCAATCCCTGGACGCTGTTCTCCCGGATCACCGCCAGCACCTCCACCAGCGGATCGTCCCCGGGCATGCCCCGGCGCTTGGCGACGGACTGCGCGCCGGTGGCGTGGATCGCGATCGCCGACAGGTGGTTGGCCACCACGTCGTGCAACTCCCGTGCCATCCGCGCCCGTTCGGCGCCGATCGCCTCCCGCCGGTCCATCTCCGAGAGCAGCGCGGTCTGTTCGGCCCGCAGCCGCTCGGTCTCCGCCTCCTCCCGGTGCTTGCGCACCACGTCACCGGTCCACACCGGCGCCAGGAAGACCAGCGAGCTGACCACCGCGACCAGCAGCCCGGCCGCGGTGCCGCCGGCGTACCAGGCCAGGCTGGAGAGCACCAGCACGGTCGACCCGCCGGTCAGGTGCAGCACCCGGGACATCCGGCGGCTGCCGTAGATCACCGCCGCGTACAGCAGGTCGGTGTACATGATCAGCGTCGCCAGCAGGCTGCCGGTGAACAGGCTCGCCGCGAAGGCCAGCCCGCCGAGCGTCACCGCGAGCACCGGTCTGCTCCGCCGGCACAGCTCAAGCCCGGCCATCACCAGCATCGGCAGCACGACCGCCCACAGCGGCACGCGGTCGGCGTTCTCGTACACCCGGAAGACGATCAGGACCGTGCCGCCGAGCAGGCCGCACAGGGCGATCAGCCGGTCGAGCCGACGGGGGGAGAGGGACGGAGCGGGCACACCCCCATCCCACCATCCCGACAGACCGCCCGACTCCGGTCCACGGAGGAGCCCGCTACATCGAAAGGTGCAGTCCCGGACGGCACCGGGCGACGACGACACCCGCACCCCCGCCGACCAGGCTGGACATACCGCCGAACGCCCTGGAGCACATCGTGATCGTCACCCTCGTCGTCGCGGCCGAGATCTCCTGGTGGATCGTGCTCGGCCTGGCCCTCTGCGCCCGCTACCTGCTGCGGTGGCGCCGCACCGGCACCGTCCTGCTGCTCGGCCTCCCGGTGGTCGACCTCGTCCTCTACGCGCTCACCGTGCTCGACCTGAGGAACGGCACCGAGGCGAGCTGGACGCACGCCCTCGCCGCGAGCTACGCGGGCTTCTCCGTCGGCTACGGGCCCTCGCTGGTCGCCTGGGCCGACCGCCACTTCCTGCACCGCTTCGCCGGCGGCCCCAAGCCCCTGCCCGCGCCCAAGTACGGCCCGGAACGGACCAGGCACGAGTGGCGGATCGCCGGCCGCACCGTCGTCTCCTCGGCCATCACGCTCACCCTGATCACCCTGCTCGTCCCGCTCTCCGCGGGCTCCGCCCACTACGGCACGTTCCTGCAGTGGTACATCAAGCTGGGCATCGCCGCCGTGGTCAACGTGGTCGTGGCCGGCTGCTACTCGCTGTGGCCCAAGGAGCCGCCGGCCGGCACGGTGGTCGAGGACGGCCGGGCCGTCGGGGCCGACCGGGTGGCCGAGAAGGCCGGGCCCGGTCCTGACCGGTCCTGACCGGCCCTGGCGGTCCTAGCGGTTCTCGCCCGGGACCCAGAGCACGTCGCCGCGCTCCTTGTTGGCCACCCGGGCCAGGATGAACAGCAGGTCGGAGAGCCGGTTGAGGTACTTCGCGGTCAGCGGGTTGACGGTGTCCCCGTGCTCCGCGATCGCCGCCCAGGTGGACCGCTCGGCCCGCCGCACCACCGTGCAGGCCAGGTGCAGGTGGGCCGCGCCGGGCGTGCCACCGGGCAGGATGAAGCTGCGCAGCTTCTCCACCTGCTCCAGGTAGTGGTCGCAGTCCCCCTCCAGCCGGTCGACGTAGGACTGGAGCACCCGCAGCGGCGGGTACTTCGGGTCCTCGACCACCGGGGTGGACAGGTCCGCGCCGACGTCGAACAGGTCGTTCTGGACCCGGACGAGCACCGCCGCCACGTCCTCGGACAGCGCGCCGACCGCCAGCGCCACCCCGATCGCCGCGTTCGCCTCGTTGGTGTCGGCGTAGGCGATCAGCCGGGGATCGGTCTTGGTGGTCCGGCTCATGTCGCCGAGCGCGGTGGTGCCGTCATCGCCGGTACGGGTGTAGATGCGCGTCAGATTGACCATGCGGCCACCCTAGCCGGGGACGTTAAGCCGCGTTAACCCTTCCCCGCCCCGAGGGTCCCGTCGCTACGCGACGTTGACCCTCCCCCAGCCTCCGGCCGGGGGGACCCCCATCCCGAGAGTCTCGTCGCTACGCGACGTTGACCCTCCCCCAGCCTCCGGCCGGGGGCACCCCCACCCCGAGGGTCTCGTCGCTACGCGACGTTGACCCTCTGCCCGGGCGGGGCGGCTTCCAGCCAGGCGAGGAAGCCGGTGAGGGCGTCCTCGCTCATCGCCAGTTCCAGCGGCGTCCCGCTGTGCAGGCAGCGCAGCACCACCGAGCCGGAGAGCAGCGCCAGCTCCTCCTGGCCCTCGGGGTAGCGCCGGCCGAGCACCTCGATCTCCCGGCGCGGCAGCAGCTTGCGCGGACGCGGGGCGTAGGAGAAGACCCGGAACCACTCGATGGAGTCGCCGCTGTAGCGGCCGATACCAAAAACCCACCCCTTGCCGTCGGTCGGGGGGACCGGGGCTGAGGTGGGTTTGCCGTTCTCGTCGAGGTCGGGCTGCGTCGAGGCGTCCGCCGGCATTTTGAGCCGGTAACTGCAGTCGAAGGTGCCGCCGACCCGCTGGATCAGGCGGCGCCGGACGGCGAAGGCCATCAGGCCGATCACACCCAGTGCCACGACCACCGCACACACCACAAGCGCGAGGACCATGCTCACCTACCTCCTCGCTACCCGCGTTCCCCGTAGCGGTCGTATCAAGCGACCGCGCTGACCTACCAACTACGACGACAGTCCCGGGGTCACGCTCACGCGTCCCCGGGACCGTCGGTCGACCCCGCCAAGCCGGGGGTCAGGCACACTCAGGCGTGCGCCTTGAGGCCGCGCGCCGCGAACAGTCGGACCTCGGCGCGACGCTCGGCGTGCGCGTCCAGGTCGGACTGGGCCTGCTCCAGTGCGCGCTCGGCACGCGCGACGTCGATCTCGTCCGCCAGCTCGGCGATCTCCGCGAGCAGAGACAGCTTGTTGTCGGCGAAGGAGATGAAGCCGCCGTGCACCGCGGCGATCACAGTGCCGCCGTCCACCGTGCGGATGGTGACCGGACCGGTCTCCAGCACGCTCAGTACCGGGGTGTGGCCCGGCATGATGCCGGTGTCACCGGAGGCCGTACGGGCGACGACGATGGTGGCCGCACCGGACCACACCTTGCGGTCGGCTGCGACCAGCTCGACGTGCAGCTCAGCCAACGTGGGCTCCTAGGCTCATGCAACCCCCGATTACTCGGGAGTTTCGGTAAGAATAACGGCCCCGCGCCCCCGGCATGAAACCGGCGGCACGGATTTGACCGGAATCACAGCCGATGCGACGCGAGGGGTGGGTCCCAGGGTTGGGTCCCACCCCTCACGGTCACAGTCGGCTGCTACCGGCCGCGATTACTTCTTCGCCAGCTCGGCGGCGTTCTTCTCGAGGTCCTCGATGCCACCGCACATGAAGAAGGCCTGCTCCGGGACGGAGTCGTACTTGCCGTCGGCGATCGAGTTGAAGGCCTCGATGGTCTCCGACAGCGGCACGGTCGAGCCCTCGACACCGGTGAACTGCTTCGCCACGTAGGTGTTCTGCGAGAGGAAGCGCTCGATGCGACGGGCGCGGTGCACCGTGATCTTGTCCTCTTCGGACAGCTCGTCCATACCGAGGATGGCGATGATGTCCTGGAGGTCCTTGTACTTCTGCAGGATCCCCTTGATACGGAGGGCCGTGTCGTAGTGGGTCTGCGCGATGTACCGCGGGTCGAGGATGCGGGACGTGGAGTCCAGCGGGTCGACGGCCGGGTAGATGCCCTTCTCCGAGATCGGGCGCGACAGAACGGTCGTCGCGTCCAGGTGGGCGAAGGTGGTGGCCGGGGCCGGGTCGGTCAGGTCGTCCGCGGGGACGTAGATCGCCTGCATCGAGGTGATCGAGTGACCGCGGGTCGAGGTGATGCGCTCCTGGAGGAGGCCCATCTCGTCGGCCAGGTTCGGCTGGTAGCCCACCGCGGAGGGCATGCGGCCGAGCAGGGTCGACACCTCGGAACCGGCCTGGGTGAACCGGAAGATGTTGTCGATGAAGAGGAGCACGTCCTGCTTCTCGACGTCACGGAAGTACTCCGCCATGGTCAGCGCGGACAGCGCGACGCGCAGACGGGTGCCCGGCGGCTCGTCCATCTGGCCGAAGACCAGCGCGGTCTTGTCCAGAACGCCCGAGTCGACCATCTCGTCGATGAGGTCGTTGCCCTCACGGGTGCGCTCGCCGACGCCGGCGAACACCGACACACCACCGAAGTTCTCGGCGACGCGGTAGATCATCTCCTGGATCAGAACGGTCTTGCCGACACCGGCACCACCGAACAGACCGATCTTGCCACCCGTGACGTACGGGGTGAGAAGGTCGATGACCTTGATGCCGGTCTCGAACATCTCGGTCTTGGACTCGAGGTCCTTGAACGCCGGGGCCTTGCGGTGGATCGGCCACCGGACCTCGACCTGGGACTCGAACTCGTCCTTGTCGACGTTCAGCACGTCACCGAGGGCGTTGAAGACCTTGCCCTTGGTGATCTGGCCGACCGGCACGGAGATGGCCGCGCCGGTGTCGCTGACCTGCGCGCCACGGACCAGGCCGTCGGTCGGCTGCATCGAGATGCCGCGGACCATGCCGTCGCCGAGGTGCTGGGCGACCTCGAGGGTGAGGGTCTTCTTGCCCGTGCCGTCGGGGTTGTCCACCTCGACGTGCAGGGCGTTGAACATGTCCGGAATCGCGTCGACGGGGAACTCCACGTCGACGACCGGGCCGATGACCCGCGCGACGCGGCCCGTCGCCGTGGTCGGCTCAACAGTGGTGGTCATACTCATTCGCTCCCGCGGCTAGCGTCGGCGAGGGCGTTGGCACCGCCGACGATCTCGCTGATTTCCTGGGTGATCTCGGCCTGACGGGCCGAGTTGGCAAGCCGCGTGAGCGACTTGATGAGCTCGCCGGCGTTGTCCGTCGCGCTCTTCATCGCGCGGCGGCGGGCGGCGTGCTCGGAAGCGGCCGACTGCAGCAGCGCGTTGTAGATCCTGCTCTCGACGTACCGCGGCAGCAGTGCGTCGAGGACGCCCTCCGCCGACGGTTCGAAGTCGTACAGCGGGAAGATCTCCGACTTGGCCGGCGTCTCGTCGCTGAGCTGGACCTCGTCCAGCTTCAGCGGCAGCAGCCGCGCGTCCACCGCGTCCTGCGTCAGCATGGACACGAACTTGGTCGAGACCACGTGGAGCTCGTCCACGCCGCCGGTCTCGGCCGTGAAGGCCTCGATCAGCTCGGCCGCCACCGTCTTCGCGTCGCCGTAGGTCGGCTTGTCCGAGAAGCCCGTCCACGAGTTCCCCACCGCCAGGTTGCGGAAGGTGTAGTACGACAGACCCTTCCGACCGACGATGTAGGTCACGACGTCCTTGCCCTCGCCGCGCAGGCGCTCGGAGAGCGCCAGCGAGGCCTTGATGGCGTTGGACGAGTAACCGCCGGCCAGGCCGCGGTCCGCCGTGATCAGCAGGACGGCGGCGCGGGTGGCGTTCGGGTTCTCGGTGGTGAGCGGGTGCTTGGCGTTGGACCGGGTGGCCACCGCCGTCACCGCCCGGGTGAGCTCATCGGCGTACGGAGCGGAGGCCGCCACCGCGCGCTGCGCCTTGCCGATGCGCGCCGCGGAGATCATCTCCATCGCCTTGGTGATCTTCTTCGTCGCGGTGACAGAGCGGATCCGGCGCTTGTAGACCCGAAGCTGTGCTCCCATGGGTCGTTACGTCCTTTCCCTCGCTACCGGACTCAGGCCTGCTCGGAGAGCAGCTTGCCGTCGGCGGTCTGGTACCCCTGCTTGAAGGCCTCGATCGCGCCGGTCAGGGCGTCGATGGTGCCCTCGGCCAGCAGACCGGTCTCGACGATGCCGGCGAGCAGGTCCTTGTGCTGCAGGCGGACGTGGTCGAGGAACTCACGCTCGAAGCGGCGGATCTCGGCGACCGGGACGTCGTCCAGCTTGCCGGTGGTGCCGGCCCAGATGGAGACGACCTGCTCCTCGACCGGGAACGGCTGGTACTGGCCCTGCTTCAGCAGCTCGACCATGCGCGCACCGCGCTCCAGCTGGGCCTTGGAGGCCGCGTCCAGGTCGGAGCCGAAGCCGGCGAAGGCCTCCAGCTCACGGTACTGGGCGAGGTCCAGGCGCAGACGGCCGGCGACCGAGCGCATGGCCTTGATCTGGGCGGAGCCACCGACGCGGGAGACCGAGATACCGACGTTCACGGCCGGGCGGATGCCGGCGTTGAACAGGTCGGACTCCAGGAAGCACTGGCCGTCGGTGATGGAGATGACGTTGGTCGGGATGTACGCCGAGACGTCGTTGGCCTTGGTCTCGATGATCGGCAGACCGGTCATCGAGCCGCCGCCGAGGGCGTCGTTCAGCTTGGCGCAGCGCTCCAGCAGACGGGAGTGCAGGTAGAAGACGTCACCCGGGTAGGCCTCGCGGCCCGGCGGGCGGCGCAGCAGCAGGGAGACGGAACGGTACGCCTCGGCCTGCTTCGACAGGTCGTCGAAGATGATGAGGACGTGCTTGCCGTCGTACATCCACTCCTGGCCGATGGCCGAACCGGTGTACGGGGCGAGGTACTTGAAGCCCGCCGGGTCGGACGCGGGAGCGGCCACGATGGTGGTGTACTCCAGCGCGCCGGCCTCCTCCAGGGCGCCGCGGACGGACGCGATGGTGGAGCCCTTCTGGCCCACGGCGACGTAGATGCAGCGGACCTGCTTCTCCGGGTCGCCCGAGCGCCAGTTGTCGCGCTGGTTGATGATCGTGTCGACGGCCACCGCGGTCTTGCCGGTCTGGCGGTCGCCGATGATCAGCTGGCGCTGGCCGCGGCCGATCGGGGTCATCGCGTCGATGGCCTTGATGCCGGTCTGCAGCGGCTGCTTGACCGACTTGCGGGCCATGACGCCGGGGGCCTGCAGCTCCAGGGCACGACGACCGGTCGAGGCGATGTCGCCGAGGCCGTCGATCGGGTTGCCCAGCGGGTCCACGACGCGGCCGAGGTAGCCGTCGCCGACGGGGACCGAGAGGACCTCGCCGGTGCGGCGCACGGTCTGGCCCTCTTCGATGCCACCGAACTCACCGAGGACGACGACACCGATCTCGCGGGTGTCGAGGTTCAGCGCGAGGCCGAGCGTGCCGTCCTCGAACTTCAGCAGCTCGTTCGCCATGACCGAGGGCAGGCCCTCGACATGCGCGATACCGTCCGCCGCGTCAGTGACCTTGCCGACCTCTTCCACAGAAGCGGCGTCCGGCTGGTACGACTGGACAAAGTCGGCCAGCGCGTCCCGGATCTCCTCCGGACGGATCGTAAGCTCCGCCATCAGGCTTCCCTGCTCTCCTAGTTTGCGATCCTCGGCCCGCCATTGAGGGCCGCAAGTATTCGACTCTCGGCCGGGTCTGTCGAACCGGCCGTACGTTGTGCCGGCTCCTTGGGGAGCCGGTTTCCCGACCGAGGGTCGGATGTGCTGCTGCTCAGCCTTCGAGCGACTGGCGAGCGCCGTCGAGGCGGCTCGACACGGTGCCGTTGATGATCTCGTCGCCGATCTGCACCCGCACGCCGCCGACGACCTCGGGGTCGACGTCGATGTTCAGGTGGACCTGGCGGCCGTACATCCGGGCCAGAGCGCCGGACAGGCGCTCCTTCTGGACGTCCGACAGCGGCACCGCGGTGGTGACCAGGGCCACCATGCGGTCGCGGCGCGCGGCGGCGAGCTTCGAGTAGGACTCCAGGCCCTGCTCCAGGCTACGGCCACGCGGCGCGTTCACGACGGCGGTGACCAGCCGGACGGTGCCGGCGTTGGCGCGACCGCCGAGCAGCTTGCCGATCAGCTCGGCCTTGGCGACGGCACCGGCCTTCGGCTCGGTCAGCGCGGCGCGCAGCTCGTGCGAGCCGCTCACCACCCGGCCGAAGCGGAAGAGCTCGTCCTCGACGTCGTCCAGGGAGCCGGCCTTGTCCGCGGCGATGATCTCCGCGTAGGCGGCGAGCTCCTCGGTCGCGTCCACCAGGTCGCGCGAGCCCGACCAGCGGGAGCGGACCAGACCGGAGACCAGGTCGACGGCCGTGCCGGAGACCTGGCCGGTCAGCAGCGAGGCGACCAGCTGGGCCTTGTCCTGGCCCGACCGGGACGGGTCGGTCAGGACACGGCGCAGCGAGACCTCACGGTCCAGCACGGCCGTGACGGCGGTGAGCTCCTCGGCGAGCTTGGCCGCGTCCACCGAGGTGGAGTCGGTCAGGCTCTCCAGGTTCTGCCGGCCGGCCACGAGGGCCTCACGGCTGGCGCCGATCACTTGGCCGCGCCCTGAGCAACGGCGGCCTTGGCCTCCAGCTCGTCCAGGAAGCGGTCGATCACGCCGCTCTGCCGGGCGTGGTCCTCAAGGGACTCGCCCACGATGCGGGACGCCAGCTGGGTGGCCAGCGAGCCCACGTCCTGACGCAGGGCGGCAGTCGCCTGCTTCTTGTCCGCCTCGATCTGGGCGTGACCGGCCGCGACGATGGCCTCGCGCTGACGCTGGCCCTCCTCGCGCATCTCGGTGAGCTGGGCGGCGCCCTGCTCGCGAGCCTGCTCGACGATGCGGGCAGCCTCGTGGCGTGCCTCGGCGAGCTCGGCGCGGTACTGCTCAAGCACGGCCTGGGCCTCCGCCTGAGCGGCCTCGGCGCGCTCCATCCCGCCCTCGATCGCGTCCCGGCGCTCCGACAGCACCTTCTCGATGCTGGGGAGGAGCTTCTTGCCGAGCAGACCGAAGACGATGAAGAAGCAGAGCAGGCCGATGATGATCTCGGGCCACGCGGGGAGGAGAGGGTTCATCTTCTCCTCGGCCGCGAGCTGGACGATCGCCATGCTCATATCTGGACCTTCCTCAGAAAGGGTCTACGGCCGAATTACTTGCCGGTGCCGAACACGAACGGCATGACGATGCCGATGAGCGCGAGCGCCTCGGTCAGCGCGAAGCCGATGAACATGTTCGAGCGGATCAGACCGGCGGCCTCGGGCTGACGGGCCATCGCCTGGACGCCGTTGCCGAAGATGAGACCGACGCCGATGCCGGGGCCGATCGCGGCGAGGCCGTAGCCGACGGAAGCGATGGAACCGACGACGCCATCAGCAGCGAGCATGGTCATTGCAATTGTCCTTTGCAGGGGGTGGTGAACCGGTGGTGATTGGCCACCGGGCGATCCGGATGGGGTGGTTCATGGGAGGCCGGAGCCTCGGGGCTCAGTGCGCTTCTTCCAGCGCGCCGGCGATGTAGCTGCTGGCCAGCATCACGAAGATGTAGGCCTGCAGGAACTGGACCAGCAGCTCGAAGGCGGTCAGGCCGACGGCGACGATGAACGACGCCGAGCCGTACAGCGCGCCCAGGGTCGGGCTGAGCAGGTACCAGGAGGCGATGGAGAACATCACGATCAGCAGGTGGCCGGCGAACATGTTCGCGAAGGCTCGGACCGCGAGCGTGAAGGGGCGCACGAAGATGTTCGAGAAGAACTCGATCGGCACCAGGATGAACATGACCCAGCCGGGGATGCCCGAGGGCCAGCAGAGGTTCTTCAGACCGCCGACGAAGCCGTGCTTCTTGAAGGTCAGCGTCATGTAGGTGATCCACACGACCGCCGCGAGGCCGGCCGGGAACGCGATCGCCGCCGACACAGGGAACTGTGCGAACGGGATGACCGACATGATGTTCAGCATCCACACGAAGAAGAACATCGAGACCAGCATCGGGACGTACTTCTCGCCCTTTTTGCCGATCGTCTCCAGCACGATGGAACGCTTGACGAAGTCGTAACCGATCTCGCCGACCAGCTGCAGCTTGCCGGGGACCAGGCGCGGCTTCGCGAAGGCGGCCCAGAAGAAGACGACGACCAGCAGCGCGACGATGATCGACAGCAGCATCGGCTTGTTGAACTCGACGCTACCGATCGAGAAGATCGGCTTGAACTGGAACTCGTTCAGCCCCGGGGCCGGGAAGCCGCAGCCAGCGTCCCCGAAGTGGCAACTGCCTGAGGCGAGGGACGTGAGTTCAGCACTCACCACGGACTCCTTCGTCGTGACGCATGGATACGGCAACCTCGGTGTGTCGGCGCGGCCTGCGGCCACGGAGCGGCACTGGAACTTGATGGGTTTCTCGCCGACCCCGCACGGCGGTGCGCTGCACTACTGCGGGATCATCGAAGACTGCGCGGATCCGGGGGGCGATCAGTCCGCTGTGCGGACAGACCTGGCCTCTTCCCGTACTCCGTTGTTGCGACGGACGATAGCAGCCCGTCAGTGCGGCATAAACACCGCCCCCCTCGTTGGGGGGACAGTTGGGGCTCGTCACTGTTGACGCCCCGAGTCGGAGGGCTTGTCGCCCTTCTTTTCCGAGGCGTCGGTGTCGACGTAGAAGGTCTTGGCCTTGAGCGCACCGCGCACCTGGAAGCCCGTCCAGATCAGCGCGCAGCCGAGCAGGGTGAAGGCGAAGGTCTGCCGGTTGAACAGCTCGGTGTTCTTGAAGACGGCCAGGACGATGCCGACCAGCAGGATCTGCGTGGTGTAGACGAGCAGCCCCGCGGCCATCATCATCTGCGGGTTCGACCTGGTCAGCCGGTCGAGCGCGATCTGGCCGAAGCTGAAGAAGGCCATCACGAGCACCGCGCCGAACAGGGCGCCGATCAATCCCTTCCCACCGGCGACGGCGAAGGAGATCGCCATGGCGATGATCCCGGCGACCGCAGTGGGGATCGCGGCGCCCCGGAGGATCCGGGCGTCGGTGGACGGCATGTCGGCAGCTCCGGCGGCATGTCGATGGCGGGGGACGGGCACAGCGGTGGCAGGTGACACCGGACCGAGGCATCGCCATCGGGCCGCCCGCTGGAACGGCGGGCCCGTCGAGGGAGACCGACAGGGACGGAAGTCATCCACCTGTCAGGTCTTTCGGCGTGTTCTCGATACTCGTGAACGGTATCACAAACTATTTGATGAGAGCTTTACCATGAATGTGTGGCACCTGTCACACCAACGGCGCAACGGATCCGCCGTACGGGTGAAGCCATCCGACGGATCGCCAACTCCGTTGTCAGCGACGGCCGCCGGCCGGTCCGTGGTCGGCGCGCTCGTCGGCGGAGTCCCGGCCGGCTTCACCCAGGAGTTGCTTGTCCTTCGCCGACAGTTCGGCCATCGGACCGGAACGCTGCCGGCGGTACCGCGGCGGGACGAAGGACTGCACCGCCCGCGGCGCGCGCGGCCGGAACCGCGGCACCAGCAGCACCACCAGGCCGACCAGGCAGAGCCCGGCGAGCGTCAGGATCACCGTGCGGCCGGTGTTGGTCACCGAGAAGGCCACCGTGCCGAACGCGATCAGCGCGGCCCAGAAGTACATGATCAGCACCGCCCGGCTGTGCGAGTGCCCCACCTGGAGCAGCCGGTGGTGCAGGTGTCGCTTGTCGGCGGCGAACGGCGACTGGCCGGCCCAGGTGCGGCGCACCACCGCGAGCAGCAGGTCGGCCAGCGGCAGCGCGATGACCGTCAGCGGCAGCAGCAGCGGGATGTAGATCGGCACCAGGGCGTGCACGGTGGCGGTCTGCGAACCGGTCTCGTTGTTGAGCAGGTCCGGGTCGACCCGGCCGGTGATGGAGATCGCGGCCACGGCCAGCATCAGGCCCAGCATCATCGAGCCGGAGTCGCCCATGAAGATCCGCGCGGGGTGCATGTTGTGCGCCAGGAAGCCCAGGCACATGCCGATCAGCAGCACGCTGAACAGCACGGCGGGGGCCGCGTCGGTGATCGTGTAGCCGTACCAGAGCCGGTAGCTGTACAGGAAGAAGGCCATCGCCGCGATGCAGACCATGCCGCCGGCCAGGCCGTCCAGGCCGTCGATGAAGTTCACCGCGTTGACCATGACGACGACCAGGGTGACCGAGATGACCATGCCCTGGGTCGGGCTCACCACGACCGTGCCGTAGCCGGGCACCGGGAGGGTGATCACCGTGACGCCCTGCCAGACCATCACACCGGCGGCGATCATCTGGCCGCCGAGCTTCACCAGCGCGTCCACGCCCCACTTGTCGTCGAGCACCCCGAGCAGCCACATGATCCCGGCACCGGACAGCAGCGCGCGGATGTCGGTGCCCTGGCTGAACACCTTGCTCAGGTTGTCGAGTTGGGAGGCGACCAGGATGCCCGCGCAGAGCCCGCCGAACATCGCGATGCCGCCGAGCCGCGGGGTGGGCTCGCGGTGCACGTCGCGGGCGCGCACCGGCGGCATCGCGCCGGCCGCGATGGCGAACTTCCGGACCGGGCCGGTCAGAAGGTAGGTGACGGCGGCGGTGCAGAACAGCACCAGCAGATACTCACGCACCACTGGCCTCCTGCATCACTGTCGAACGGGGGGGTACCGAAGGTACTCCCCTGCCTTCCCGGGGTTCGAGGTGCGTCGCCACGGCACACACCTTATTGAGTCGGACGCCGTGGACGTGCATCGCGGTTCGCCCTCCCGGGTAGGAGATCCGGATACCCGGGGGCGGACCGCCGTCAGGACCGGCCGGCGAAGGCCCGCGCCAGCTCCCGGACCCGCTCCCCGACCGGGGCCACGGCGCCCCCGGACAGCACCCGCGCGAGCAGCCCGGCGATCTCGGCCAGCTCCGCCCCGCCCATCCCCTGGCTGGTCACCGTGCCGGTCCCGAGCCGGATCCCGGAGGCCTCGGCGGCCGGCGCCGGGTCGTACGGCAGCGCGCACTTGCCGAGCAGCAGCCCGGCCGCCGCGCAGCGGCGCTCCGCCTCGGCGCCGGTCACGCCCAGCGGGCTCACGTCGGCCGTCACCAGGTGGGTGTCGGTACCGCCCGTCAGGGGGCGCATTCCGGCCTCTGCGAGCCCTGCGGCCAGCACCCGCGCTCCGGACACCGTCCGCTCCGCGTACGCCCGGTAGCCGGGCGTCGAGGCCTCCGCGAGGGCGACCGCCTTCCCGGCCACCTCGTTCATCGCCGCGCCGCCCTGGCTGAACGGGAACACCGCGCGGTCGATCCGCTCGGCCAGTTGCGCGGTGGACAGCAGCAGGCCGCCGCGCGGGCCGCGCAGCAGCTTGTGGGTGGCCGCCACGGTGACGTCCGCGTACGGCACCGGGGAGGGCGCGACGCCGGCCGCGACCAGACCGGTGGTCTGCGCGGCGGAGGCGATCAGATAGGCGTCCACCTCGTCGGCGATCTCCCGGAAGGCCGCCCAGTCCGGGTGCCGGGGGTAGGAGATCGAGCCCGCCACGATGGCCTTCGGACGGTGCAGCCGGGCCAGTTCGCGCACCTGGTCGAGGTCGATCAGCCCGTCGTCCGGGCGCACGCCGTAGCCGGTGAAGGAGAACCAGCGGCCGGAGAAGTTGGCGCGCGAGCCGCAGCTGAGGTGGCCGCCGTGCTCCAGCGACATCGCCAGCACCCCGTCACCGGGCTTCAGCAGTGCCGCGTACGCCGCCAGCATCGCCGAAGTCACCGACCGGGGCTGGACGTTGGCGTGCGGGGCGGCGAACAGGGAGCGGGCCCGGTCGACCGCCAGCAGTTCGGCGGCGTCCGCCAGCGCGCAGCCGGTGTGGTGGCGGCGGCCGGGGTAGCCCTCGGCGTACTTGTCGATCAGCGGGCCGGTGAGGGCCGCCAGGACCGCCGGGGTGGTGAGGTTCTCCCCCGCCAGCAGCTGGATCGTTTCGGCACGCCGCTCGGCCTCCGCGGCCAGCAGGTCGGCCAACTGCGGATCCGCCCGGAAGAGCGCCTCGGACGCCCACGGGCGCCCCGTCGTCTCGGTCGGGCCGGTCGCGGCATCGGTGACGGTCATGGCGGGGCTCCCGGGCGCTGCGGGTGGCGGCTCCTCCCGGCCGGAGACCGGGGGAGGTGGATCCCAGCCTAGGACCGCCGCCGCCGCCCGGCCCGCCGGGACGCGGCCGTTCGGCCGTCGGCACCACCGCCCGGCCGTCGGCGCGGGCGTCCGGCCGTCAGCGCCCCGCCTGCACGCCCGTGAGCGCGGTGACCACCGGGTCGACCGCGTGGAATATCTCCTCACCACAGTTGCGGAACATGCCGATCGGCGCCCCGTACGGGTCGTCCACCTCGTCCGACTCCGGCGAGGCCGCCAGCAGCCAGCCGCGCAGCGCGGCGGCCGCCCGGACCAGCGCGCGGGCCCGCTCGGTGACGTCGGCGCCGCGCCGGGGGTCGGGCAGCGTGCCCGGGTCGATCGTCCGCACCAGCCGGGTGAACTCCTTCAGCGTGAAGGTGCGCAGCCCCGCCTCGTGGCCCATCGAGATCACCTGGGCGCGGTGGTCCAGGGTCGCGGTGAGCACCAGATCCGCCTCGACCACGTGCTCGTCCAGCAGCTCGCGCCCGGTGAAGCCGCCGCTGTCGGCGCCGTACTCGTCGAGCACCGTCGCGGCGTGGTCCTCCATCGGCGCGCCCACGTGGCCCCAGGTCCCGGCGCTCTCGACCAGGATCCGCCCGGCCACCCGGGGGCTCAGCCGGGCGTCCAGCTCACGCCGGGTGAGCCGCTCGGCGATCGGCGAGCGGCAGATGTTCCCGGTGCACACGAACAGGATCCGGAAGTGGTCCAGCGGCCTGGGGCCCACGCTCAGGTACGGCGCTATGCCGGGACCGGCATGGCGCGAAACGGTGGGCGTCAACTGCCGGCCTCCAGGTCGGGGACGACCTCCCTCAGCTGCTCGACGCTGATCGCGCCCGCCCGCAGCAGGACCGGGACCTTGCCGGTGACGTCGACGATGGACGAGGCCGCGGAGTGGTCCGCCACCCCGCCGTCCAGGTAGACCGAGACCGCGTCGCCGAGCTGCGCCTGCGCCTCGTCACAGCTCAGCGGGGACTGCCCGCCGATGCGGTTGGCGCTGGAGACGGCCATCGGACCGGTGGCGTTCAGCAGCTCGATGGCGACCGGGTGCAGCGGCATCCGGACCGCGACGGTGCCGCGGGTCTCGCCGAGGTCCCAGCGCAGCGACGGCTGGTGCCGGGCGACCAGGGTGAGCCCGCCGGGCCAGAACGCGTCGACCAGTTCCCAGGCCTGCTCGGAGAAGTCGGTGACCAGGCCGTGCAGAGTGGTCGGCGAGCCGACCAGCACCGGGGACGGGGTGTTGCGGCCGCGGCCGCGGGCGGCCATCAGCTCGCCGACGGCCTCCGGGGAGAAGGCGTCCGCGCCGACCCCGTACAGGGTGTCGGTGGGCAGCACGACGAGTTCGCCGCGGCGGACGGCCGAGGCGGCCTCACGCAGACCGGTGGCACGGTCCCCGGCATCGGCACAGTCGTAGCGGCGGCTCATCGGTGCGGTCCCCTTCCGAAGTGGCTCATGGCAGTCACAGCGGTCGTCACGGCGCGGCCCGGCGGGCGGCCGTGCCGCGCTCGATGGTCACGACCCCGCCCTGCGGGCGGTCGTACGGTGCTCGGTCCTTCACGACCCGACCCTCCGGGCCGTGGTACAGTGCCAGATCCTTCACGACCCGACCCTCCGGGCGGTCGTGAAGCGCGGCCGGTTGTTCAGGTCGCGGTGGTCGGCGGTGTCCGTCCAGCCGCGTTCCTCGTTGAAGATCCACGGCACCTGGCCGCCCTGCTGGTCGGCGTGCTCGATGACCACCGCGCCGCCCGGGCGCAGCAGCCGGGCGGCCACCCGCTCGATGCCGCGGATGGTGTCGAGGCCGTCCTCGCCGGAGAACAGCGACATCTGCGGGTCGTGGTCGCGGGCCTCCGGCGCGACGTACTCCCACTCGGTGAGCGGGATGTACGGCGGGTTGGAGATGACCAGGTCGAAGCGGCCGTCCCAGGAGTGGTCGCCCTCGAAGGCCTTGGTGGCGTCCCCGGCGTGCAGGGTGACCCGGGCGCGGTCCGGGCTGGCCTCGATGTTGCGCCGGGTGTACTCCAGCGCGCCCTCGTCCAGCTCGAAGGCGTGGACGGTCGAGCGCGGCAGCTCCTGGGCGAGGGCGAGGGCGATCGCGCCGGAGCCGGAGCACAGGTCCACCACCAGCGGTTCGGCGACGTCCATGTCGCGTACGGCGTCTATGGCCCACTCGACGACCGACTCGGTCTCCGGCCGGGGCACGAACACCCCGGGGCCGACCGCCAGTTCGAGGTAGCGGAAGAACGCCCGCCCGGTGATGTGCTGGAGCGGCTCACGCGCCTCGCGGCGCGAGACCGCCTCCCAGTAGCGGGCGTCGAAGTCGGCGTCCTTCACCGTGTGCAGCTGGCTGCGCTTGACGTTGTGGACGTACGCGGCGAGCTCCTCGGCGTCGAAGCGCGGCGACGGCACTCCGGCCGCGGCCAACCGCTGGGTGGCCTGGGCCACCTCGGCGAGCAGCAGGTTCATCCGTACGACCTCTTGTTTCTGCGCTCCGGCTTCGGACCGCGCGTGGGCTGGGGCGCGCCGGTCTCAGTTCTCTTGGGCCGCGGCGAGCTTGACCGCCGCGTCCTTGTCCACGCAGGACTGGATCACCGCGTTCAGGTCACCGTCCAGGACCTGGTCCAGGTTGTACGACTTGAACCCCGTGCGGTGGTCCGAGATGCGGTTCTCGGGGTAGTTGTACGTCCGGATCCGCTCGGAGCGGTCCACCGTGCGGACCTGGCTGCGGCGCGCGTCCGAGGCCTCGCGCTCGGCCTCCTCCTGCGCGGCGGCCAGCAGCCGCGAACGCAGGATGCGCATCGCCTGCTCCTTGTTCTGCAGCTGGCTCTTCTCGTTCTGGCAGGACGCCACGATACCGGTCGGCAGGTGGGTGATCCGGACCGCGGAGTCGGTGGTGTTGACCGACTGGCCGCCGGGGCCGGAGGAGCGGTAGACGTCGATGCGCAGGTCGTTGGCGAGGATCTCGACCTCGACCTCCTCCGCCTCGGGGGTGACCAGCACGCCCGCCGCGGAGGTGTGGATGCGGCCCTGGGACTCGGTGGCGGGGACGCGCTGCACGCGGTGCACGCCGCCCTCGTACTTCAGCCGGGCCCAGACGCCCTGCCCGGGCTCGGTGCTGCCCTTGGTCTTCACGGCCACCGAGACGTCCTTGTAGCCGCCGAGATCCGACTCGTTGGCGTCGATGAGCTCGGTCTTCCAGCCGACCCGCTCGGCGAAGCGCAGGTACATCCGGAGCAGGTCGCCGGCGAACAGCGCGGACTCCTCGCCGCCCTCGCCCGCCTTGATCTCCAGGATGACGTCCTTGTCGTCATTGGGGTCGCGCGGGACCAGCAGCAGCCGCAGCTCCTCGGTCAGCTCGTCGCGACGCGCCTCGGAGTCCTTCACCTCGGCGAGGAACTCCGGCTCCTCGGCGGCGAGTTCGCGCGCGGCCTCGATGTCCTCGCCGGCCTGCCGCCACTGCCGGTAGACCCGCGTGATCGGGGTCAGCTCCGCGTAGCGCTTGGCCAGCTTGCGGGCGTTGTTCTGGTCGGCGTGGACGGACGGGTCGGCCAGCCTCGCCTCGAGGTCGGCGTGCTCGACGAGGAGCTCTTCGACTGCCTCGAACATGGGGTGGCCTTCTTCCCGGGGGCTGGAACGTGTGAGGGGGTGCGGAACGGGTGGGACTCGCGGTGTGCCGGGCCGGTGGTGCTCCGGGGGCGGAACGCGCGGGGGGACGCGAACGGCGCCGGCCCCCTGGCGCCCCCGACAACGAGTACGGGGGCGCCGGGAACCGGCGCCGAGGGAGCGCTAGGCCTTCGCGCTGTGCTGCTTGCCGAAGCGGGCCTCGAAGCGGGCCACGCGGCCACCGGTGTCGAGGATCTTCTGCTTGCCGGTGTAGAACGGGTGGCACTGCGAGCAGACCTCGGCGCGGATCTCGCCACTGGTCTCGGTCGAGCGGGTCGTGAACTCGGCGCCGCAGGTGCAGGTCACACGGGTGACCACGTACTCGGGGTGAACGTTGGGCTTCAAGGCTTCTCCTAGGTTCCGGGAGGGCACCGGGTCGGCGGCTGGAGCGCCGCACGTGAACCGGGACCGACGGACCAGTCTGCCAGGACCGGCCGCATCTTCCCAAACCGGGTTCCGTTCCGGGATATTCCGGGCGCCGCTCAGCGGACGGCGCCGGCCTTCGGGGTCGGCTTCCCGGTGACCTTCGCGGAGTCCTTCGCGGGGGCCGTCGAGGCGGCCGTGGGGGCCGCCTGGGCGGGATTCTCGGGCTGTGCCGACACAACCGTCTGCGGGAACGCCTGGTCGGCCTTGAGGGCCGCCCAGACCTGGTCGGCCTGCGGCTGCTGCTCGACCACCCGGTTCGGGTCGCTGGGGGCGGTCTCCACCGGCAGGGTGACCATGCTCAGCTGGTCGGGGCCTATCCCCTTCAGCTCCTGGACGAGCCCGACCAGGGAGTTCACCGAGCCGAGCGCGGAGTCGGTGGTGATGCTCTTGGTCACGGTGTCGCCGATCGACCACAGCTTGACCGGGTCGGTGAACATCCCGGCCCCGCCGGCCTGCTTGAGCAGCGACTTCACCATCTGCTTCTGGAGCTCGATCCGGCCGAGGTCGCTGCCGTCGCCGACGCCGTGCCGGGTGCGGACGAAGGCCAGGGCCTGCTGGCCGTCCAGGTGGTGCTCCCCGGCCGGCAGGTCGAGCCCGCTGTCCTTGTCGTGGATGGCCACCGTGGTGGTCACGGTGGCCCCGCCTATCGCGTCCACGACCCGGGCGAAGCCCGCGAAGTCGATCTGCAGGTAGTGGTCCATCCGCAGCCCGGTGAGCTGCTCGGTGGTCTTGACGGCGCAGGCCGCGCCGCCGGTCTCGAAGGCGCTGTTGTACATGGCGCGCTTGACGCCGGCCACGGTCCGGCCGCTCGCGTCGGTGCAGTCGGGGCGGGCGACCAGGGTGTCGCGCGGGATCGAGACGATCTGCGCCTTCGAGTGGTCCTGGTTGACGTGCACCACCATCGCGGTGTCCGAGCGGGCGGTGTCGCCGGTGTTCCCGCCGGCCAGGTCGCCGTTCTCGCCGCTGCGCGAGTCGGAGCCCAGCACCAGGATGTTGAAGGAGCCGTCGGTGGCGGCCGGCGGCCGGGCGGTGCCCAGCCGGCCGTCGATGTCGACGCTCTTGATGTTGCCGTTGAGCTTCACGTACGCGAAGCCGGCCGCGCCGGCGCCGAGGACGACGAGCGCGGCGAACGCGCAGGCGGCCGTCCGCAGGATCTTGCGGCGGCGACTCAGGACCCTCTTGTGCTCGGCCATACGGTCCAGAGTAAATCGGACAAGATGATCCAAACGCCCTCAACTTGTCCCGACTCTGGAACAAAGCGCTCCGGACGCGCGGAACCCCGGACCGCTCGCGCGATCCGGGGTTCCGTGCGTGACAACCGTCCGGCTACGGTCAGTCGTTGGAGCCGGGGGTGGTCTTGGCGATCTGCATCAGGAACTCGGCGTTGCTCTTGGTCTGCTTCATCTTGTCCAGGAGCAGCTCGATCGCCTGCTGCGAGTCGAGCGCGTGCAGCACCCGGCGCAGCTTCCAGACGATGGCCAACTCCTCGCTGCCGAGCAGGATCTCCTCCTTGCGGGTGCTGGAGGCGTCCACGTCGACGGCCGGGAAGATGCGCTTGTCCGAGAGCTTCCGGTCGAGCTTGAGCTCCATGTTGCCGGTGCCCTTGAACTCCTCGAAGATCACCTCGTCCATCCGCGAGCCGGTCTCGACCAGCGCGGTGGCCAGGATGGTCAGCGAGCCGCCGTTCTCGATGTTGCGCGCGGCACCGAAGAACTTCTTCGGCGGGTAGAGCGCGGTCGAGTCGACACCACCGGACAGGATGCGGCCGGAGGCCGGCGCCGCCAGGTTGTAGGCGCGGCCCAGGCGGGTGATCGAGTCCAGCAGGATGACCACGTCGTGGCCCAGCTCCACCAGGCGCTTGGCGCGCTCGATGGCCAGCTCGGCGACGGTGGTGTGGTCCTCGGCCGGGCGGTCGAAGGTCGAGGAGATGACCTCGCCCTTCACCGACCGCTGCATGTCGGTGACCTCTTCCGGACGCTCGTCGACCAGGACGACCATCAGGTGGCACTCGGGGTTGTTGTGGGTGATCGCGTTGGCGACCGCCTGCAGCACCATGGTCTTGCCGGTCTTCGGCGGCGCGACGATCAGACCGCGCTGGCCCTTGCCGATCGGCGACACGAGGTCGATGATCCGGGTGGTCAGCACGCCCGGGTCGGTCTCCAGGCGCAGCCGCTCCTGCGGGTAGAGCGGGGTGAGCTTGTTGAACTCGGGGCGGCCGCGACCGCTCTCCGGGTCCATGCCGTTGACGGAGTCCAGCCGCACCATGGCGTTGAACTTCTCGCGGCGCTCGCCGTCACGCGGCTGGCGCACCGCGCCGGTGATGGCGTCACCCTTGCGCAGGCCGTTCTTGCGGACCTGGGCGAGCGAGACGTAGACGTCGTTCTGGCCCGGCAGGTAGCCGGAGGTGCGCACGAACGCGTAGTTGTCGAGGATGTCGAGGATGCCCGCGACGGGGATCAGGACGTCGTCCTCGCCGATCGGCGTCTCGACCGGGCCGGCCTCGAAGCCGTCACGGCCGCGACGGCCCCGACGGTCGCGGTAACGGCCGCGACGGCCGCGACGGCCCTCGCCGAACTCGTCGTCGTCGTAGCCGCCCTGCTGCGCCTGCGGCTGCTGCTGGGCCTGCGGGGCCTGGCGGTTCTGCTGCTCGCCCTGGCCGCCCTGCTGCTGGCCCTGCTGGCCCTGGCGCTCGGTGCGCTCGGGGCGGTCGGTCCGCTCGCGGCGGTTGCGGCGGTCGCGACGCGACTCGCGGCCGTCGGCGTCCTGGGCGTCGCCGCCCTCCTGGCGCTCGGCACGCTCGGCACGCTCGGGGCGGTCGGCGCGCTCGGTGCGCTCGGGGCGGTCACCGGTGTCGCGGCGCTCGCGCCGCTCACGGCGGTCGCGGCGGCTCTCGCGGCCGTCCTCGCGGTCGAAGCCGCGGGTCTCGGCCTGGCGGGCCTCGGCCTGCTTCGGCTCGGCGACCACGGTGCCGGCGGTCTCGGCCGCGGCCTCGGCGGCCGGGGCGGCGACCGGGGCGGTGGGCGCGCCGGCGGCCGAGGTGGCCCGACGGCGGGTGCGCTCGGTACGGGCGGGCGCGGCGGTCTCGGCGGCGGCCTGGACCGGGATCTCGATCTGGGCCTGCGGCTCGGTCTCGGCCGGGGCCTCGGCGGCCGTCTTGGCGGCGGCCTTGGTACGGCGGGCCGGCTTCTCGGCCGGGGCCTCGGCGTCCGCCTTGGCGGCGGTGCGCTTGGCGGCGGCCGGGGCGCCACCGGCGGCGAGCAGCGGGTCCCCGCCGCTCTTCTCCTTGATGGTCTCGATCAGCTGGCTCTTGCGCATGCGTCCGGTACCGGTGATGCCAAGGTCCCCGGCGAGCTTCTGCAGCTCGGCCAGGACCATGCCGTCCAGGCCCGCGGCGGCGCTGCGGCGGCGCCGTGCCGGGGCGGCGGGGGCGGTGGCCGCGTCCGACGCCTCGGCGTCCGGGCGCGCGCCCATCAGATCGGTGGAGTCGCTCACTAAGGGTCCTTCCCTGGAGCGGACGTCGGCCTGTCTGGCTCGGCGACCGGTTGTGCTGTCCTGACCGACGCTCGACTGCGTCGGTCCGAGGCGGTGGTCCCTCGAATGGCGGGAGCCCGTCGAGGGAGAGCTGCGAGGTGCGGTGCTTGGGGCGCGGTGGTGCTGAGTCGGCGCGTGGGCCGGTCGTATGTCGACCTCCCCTGAGGGCGTAACCCCCACGCTGCCTGCGAATCCCGGGCCCCCGTCGCGTGACGGTGGCCCGCGCTCCGCCCGTCCTGGCCTCCGGGTTGGGAGGCTGCGGGTGGGAATCAGGTGCCGTCACGGCTTCGGGATGCGGCCGCGTGTCGCGCAGGCAGGCTGCGTACGCGCTGCGGTGGGCTCCCGGAGAATCGTCGCCCCGTAAATCGCCGGGACTCCACGGCAGTGGAGCGCTGGGATCGGGACGCGGCGCACCGAGCCCCGGAGGGCACCTGGTGCAGCAATGAGGTTAACACTACCGACCCCCTCAGACATTCCCCAGCCTTGCGCTTGCCAATCGTGTCCGGCGGACCGGGCTCGGCACGGTGCCGTGCCGGGCCCGGACGGGCGTCTTCGGGGCTGGTCAGGCGTCCAGCGGGAGCACCACGGCCCCGGCGCGGTCGACGTCCAGCCGGTGCGCGGCGAACGCCGGGTCGCCGCCGTGGCCGTGGTGCCCGGCGAAGGAGAGCACCTTGTCGACGCCGGCCTCGTCGGTGAGCGCCAGCACGGTCGGGCCGGCGCCGGAGATGACCGCGGGGACGCCCTCCGCGCGCAGGGCGCCGACCAGCGCGGCGCTGTCCGGCATGGCGGAGGAGCGGTAGTCCTGGTGCAGGCGGTCCTCGGTGGCGGCGAAGAGCAGGTCGGGCCGCCGGGTCAGCGCCTCCACCAGCAGTGCGGAGCGGCCGGCGTTGACGGCGGCGTCGGCCAGCGGGACGGTCTTCGGCAGCAGGCCGCGGGCGGTCTCGGTGAGCACCTCGCCGGCCGGGACGAACACCACCGGGACGACCTGCTCGGACGGCTCCAGGGCGACCGCCTTGGCGGACTCCTCGTCGGTCCAGGCGATGGTGAAGTTGCCGCGCAGGCAGGCCGCGACGTTGTCCGGGTGGCCCTCCAGTTCGGAGGCGAGCGCCAGCAGCGCGTCGTCGTCCAGCGCGGACGGGCCGCCGATGGTGACCGCGCGGGCGGCCACGATGCCGGCGCAGATGGCGGCGGAGGAGGATCCGAGGCCCCGGCCGTGCGGTATCCGGTTGGCGCAGACCACTTCGAGGCCGCGCGGCTGGCCGCCGAGCAGGTCGAAGGCGGCGCGCATCGAGCGGACCAGCAGGTGGCGCTCGTCGCGCGGCAGCGTCCCGGCGCCCTCGCCGGCGATGTCGACGGAGAGGCCGGAGTCGGCGACCCGGACGACGACGTCGTCGTACAGACCCAGCGCGAGTCCGAAGGCGTCGAAGCCCGGGCCGAGGTTGGCACTGGTCGCGGGAACCCGGACCCGGACGGCGGCGGCACGGAACGCGGGACCGGCCATGCGGTGGACTCTCCTGGGGAATTCGGGCGGCGCGGAGCGCGTCGTCGGTGCGAGGGTGGGGGAAAGGACCGCGGCCCCGTCGGGGCGGGCGGTCACAGTCGTCGGCGCGGCCCGGACGGAGCCGGGCCCGGGGCATGTGCCACACGGCCGAAGCCAGAGTATCGAAGAGAGGTTCCCGAGCGGTACACCCCGTGGGCCTCCGGTCCGGTGTGTTGCCGGTTCTGGCCGGAATGCGCACCCCCCTCCGTCAAGGGGAGAGCCGGAACCGGATCGGAATACGACGCGGAATCGACACGGAAGTGTCAATGGAGAACTCCGACGGGCCGACCCCCGAAAGGGTCGGCCCGTCGGGGCACCGGGCCCGTTACCGGTCGAGCAGGCCGAGGCTGCGGGCCGCGGTCTCCGGGTCGACCGGGACGATCTGCGGCTGCGGCGCGCCGGCCACCGCCCAGTCCGGGTCCTTGAGGCCGTTGCCGGTCACGGTGCAGACGATCCGCTGGCCCGGGTCGACCAGGCCGGCCTCCGCCTTCGCCAGCAGACCGGCCACCGAGGCGGCCGAGGCGGGCTCCACGAAGACGCCCTCCTGCGAGGCCAACAGCCGGTAGGCGGACAGGATCTGACGATCCGTCACCTTGTCGATGAGGCCGCCGGACTCGTCCCGGGCGGCAAGCGCGAAGTCCCAGGAGGCCGGGTTGCCGATCCGGATCGCGGTCGCGATGGTCTGCGGCTTGAGCACCGGCGCGCCGTCCACGATCGGGGCCGAACCGGAGGCCTGGAAACCCCACATCCGCGGGTTGCGCGAGGAGAGGCCGTCCGCGGCATATTCGCGGTAGCCCTTCCAGTAGGCGGTGATGTTGCCCGCGTTGCCGACCGGCAGGACGTGGATGTCCGGGGCGTCGCCGAGCATGTCGACGATCTCGAAGGCCGCGGTCTTCTGGCCCTCGATCCGCACCGGGTTCACCGAGTTGACCAGGGCCACCGGGTACTTCTCGGACAGTTCACGCGCAAGGGTGAGGCAGTCGTCGAAGTTCCCGTCGACCTGGAGGATCCGGGCGCCGTGCACCAGCGCCTGGCCCATCTTGCCGAGGGCGATCTTGCCCTGCGGGACGAGCACCGCGGAGACCATCCCGGCCCGCACCGCGTACGCGGCGGCGGAGGCCGAGGTGTTGCCGGTGGACGCGCAGATGACCGCCTGCGCGCCCTCCTCCTTGGCCTTGGAGATGGCCATCGTCATCCCGCGGTCCTTGAAGGAACCGGTCGGGTTGGCGCCCTCGACCTTGAGGTAGACCTCGCAGCCGGTGCGCTCGGAGAGCACCTGGGCGGGGACCAGGGGCGTGCCGCCCTCCAGCAGGGTGACCACCGGGGTGGCCGCGGTGACCGGCAGGCGGTCCCGGTACTCCTCGATCAGGCCGCGCCACTGGTGGGTGTGCGCGCCTCGGACGACGTTCTCGGCAACGGCGTTCATGGCTGTTCCTTATTCCCCTTCGACCCGCATGATGCTGGCCACGTCCCGCACGCTGTCCAGCGCGCGGAGCTTGTCGACCGTCGCCGACAGCGCGGCGTCGGTGGCACGGTGGGTGACCACGACGAGCGAGGCGTCGCCGTCGCGGCCCTGCTGGCGCACGGTGTCGATGGAGACGCCGTGCTCGGCGAAGACGGACGCCACCTGGGCGAGCACACCCGCGCGGTCGTCCACGTCCAGGCTGACGTGGTAGCGGGTGACCACCTCGTCCATCGGCTTGGCGGGCAGCTGGGTGTACACGGAGTCACCGGGGCCGGTGGCACCGGCCAGCTTGTTGCGGCAGACCGCGACCAGGTCGCCGAGCACCGCGGAGGCGGTCGGCGAGCCGCCCGCGCCCGGGCCGTAGAACATCAGCCGGCCGGCCGCCTCGGCCTCGACGAACACCGCGTTGTACGCCTCGCGGACGGAGGCCAGCGGGTGCGAGAGCGGGATCATCGCCGGGTGGACCCGGGCGGTGACGGACTCGCCGTCGGCCGCCCGCTCGCAGATCGCGAGCAGCTTGACCACGCAGCCCATCTCCTTGGCGGAGGCGATGTCGGCCGCGGTGACCTCGGTGATGCCCTCGCGGTAGACGTCCGCCGCGGTGACCTCGGTGTGGAAGGCGATGCCGGCCAGGATCGCGGCCTTGGCGGCGGCGTCGAAGCCCTCGACGTCGGCCGTCGGGTCGGCCTCGGCGTAGCCCAGCGCGGTGGCCTCCTCCAGCGCCTCCGAGTAGCCGGCGCCGGTGGTGTCCATCTTGTCGAGGATGAAGTTGGTGGTGCCGTTCACGATGCCCAGCACCCGGTTGACCTTGTCGCCGGCGAGCGACTCGCGCAGCGGGCGCAGCAGCGGGATCGCCCCCGCCACCGCGGCCTCGTAGTACAGGTCCACGCCGGCCCGGGCGGCCGCGGCGTGCAGTTCGGTGCCGTCCTTGGCGAGCAGCGCCTTGTTGGCGCTGACCACCGAGGCACCCTGCTCGAAGGCCGAGAGGAGCAGGGATTTGGACGGCTCGATGCCACCCACGACCTCGACCACCACGTCGATGTCGCCCCGGTTGACCAGGGCCTCGGCGTCGGTGGTGATCAGGTGCTCGGGCACGCCCGGGCGCGCCCGCCCGGCGCGGCGGACCGCGATCCCGGCCAGCTCCACCGGGGCACCGATGCGGGCGGCGAGGTCGTCGGCCGTCGTCGTCATGATGCGCGCCACCTCGGAGCCCACCACACCACAACCCAGCAACGCCACCTTCAGCGGGCGCGTACGCATCATCCGACTCCGCTCTGCATTCATCGTGCTTCGGTATTTCCGGCGGATTTTCCGGGGCCGCCGGGAACTTCGGTCCGTACCAGTCTCCGGGACTTTCCGCACGGATCTACGGTCGTTCCATGATCTGAGACAAGGATTTCGTCATCCGATATCGAGACGCAGGAGATCCTCCTCCGTCTCGCGCCGGACGATCACCCGGGCCGCGCCGTCCTTGACGGCCACCACGGGGGGCTTCAGGGCGTGGTTGTAGTTGCTCGCCATCGAGCGGCAGTACGCGCCGGTGGCGGGCACCGCGATCAGGTCGCCCGGGGCGAGGTCGGCCGGCAGGAAGGCGTCCCGGACGACGATGTCGCCGGACTCGCAGTGCTTGCCGACCACCCTGACCAGCATCGGCTCGGCCTCGCTGGTCCGCGACACCAGGGCCACCGAGTACTCGGCGTCGTACAGCGCGGTGCGGATGTTGTCGGACATCCCGCCGTCCACGCTGACGTAGGTGCGCAGGCCCTCCAGCGGCTTGACGGTGCCGACCTCGTACAGCGTGAACGCCGTCGGGCCGACGATCGCCCGGCCCGGCTCCACGCTCAGCCGGGGGGCTTCCAGGTGCGCGGCGGCGCACTCGCGGCGGACGATGTCGGCCAGCGCGGCCGCGATCTCGGCCGGCTCGCGCGGGTCGTCCTCGCTGGTGTAGGCGATGCCCAGGCCGCCGCCGAGGTCGATCTCGGGCAGCTCGACGCCGTGCTCGTCGCGGACCTGCGCCAGCAGGCCGACCACCCGGCGGGCGGCCACCTCGAAGCCGGCCGTGTCGAAGATCTGCGAGCCGATGTGCGAGTGGATGCCGCGCAGCTCCAGGCTGTCGTGGCCGAGCACCCGGCGCACCGCCTCGGCGGCCGCTCCCCCTGTCAGCGACAGCCCGAACTTCTGGTCCTCGTGCGCCGTCGCGATGAACTCGTGGGTGTGCGCCTCGACGCCGACGGTGACCCGGATCAGCACCTGCTGGCGCACGCCCTGGCGGGCGGCGATCGCGGCCAGCCGCTCGATCTCCTCGTAGGAGTCGACCACGATGTGCCCGACACCGGTCTTCACCGCGTGTTCCAGCTCGTCCACCGACTTGTTGTTGCCGTGCAGCGCGATCCGCGCCGGCGGCATCCCGGCGGCCAGCGCCACCGCCAGCTCGCCGACGCTGCACACGTCGAGGTTGAGCCCCTCCTCGTGCAGCCAGCGCACGATCGCCTTGGAGAGGAACGCCTTGCCGGCGTAGTAGACGTCCGCCTCGGTGCCGAAGGCGTCCCGCCAGGCGCGCGCCCGGGTGCGGAAGTCCTCCTCGTCCAGCACGTACGCCGGGGTGCCGAACTCGGCGGCCAGCTGCTTGACGCCGATCCCGCCGACGGTGGCCACGCCCTCCGCGTCGCGGGTGACGGTGCGCGACCAGACCTTGGGGTCGAGCGCGTTCAGGTCGGCGGGCGGGGCCTGGTAGTGGCCCTCGGGCAGGACGTCGCCGTGACGGGGGCCTGCGGGGTGTGCGGAGCGACTCATGTCCGAAGTCCTTCGAGACCTATGGCGAGGGGCGGCGACGGTCCTCGTTGACCGTCAGCCGCCCCCTGCTGGTGCGCTTGGGGGTGGTACTTACATCCGCTCGGGCGCCGTCACGCCCAGGAGCGTGAGGCCGTTGGCGAGCACGGTGCGCGTGGCGTCGGCCAGCCAGAGCCGGGCGCGCGTGAGGTCCGTGACCTCCTCGTCGCCCCGGGGCAGGATGCGGCAGTTGTCGTAGAAGCGGTGGTACTTGCCCGCCAGCTCCTCCAGGTACACGGCGACCCGGTGCGGCT
The DNA here is from genome assembly GCF_042796115.1 of Kitasatospora sp. NPDC056446. NCBI lineage: Bacteria > Bacillati > Actinomycetota > Actinomycetes > Kitasatosporales > Streptomycetaceae > Kitasatospora > Kitasatospora sp. NPDC056446. The sequence continues at coordinate 49,219 of NZ_JBHTRF010000032.1, forward strand.
CGCGCAGCTCGCCGGCCGCGGCCAGCACGCGCGGGAACTCGCCGAGGTGGCCGAGCAGGTCGGACTCCCACTCGGAGGCCAGCAGCTCCGGTTTGAAGTCCTCGGCCGAGCCGCGGGTGATGCCCTGGTCGTCGGCGTTGCGCTGGACGGCGCACATCCGCGAGTGGGCGTACTGGACGTAGTAGACCCGGTTCTCGTTGGTCTGGCTGGTCAGGATGTCGATGTCCAGCGTGATCGTCGAGTCCGTGGAGGACCGCGCCAGGGTGTAGCGGGCCGCGTCGACGCCGATCCACTCGACGACGTCGTCGATCGTGATGATGTTGCCGGCCCGCTTGGACATGCGGACCTCTTCGCCGTCGCGAAGCATCTTCACGAACTGGCCGATCTTCACCTCGATGTTGTGGTCCATGTCGTCGCCCGCGCAGGCCGAGATGGCCTTGAGGCGGTTGACGTAGCCGTGGTGGTCGGCGCCCAGCATGTAGAGCGCGACCTCGGCGCCGCGGTCCCGCTTGGACAGGTAGTACGCGGCGTCGGCGGCGAAGTAGGTGGTGTCGCCGTCGGCCTTGACCAGGACGCGGTCCTTGTCGTCGCCGAAGTCGGTGGTGCGCAGGAAGACCGCGCCGTCGTTCTCGAAGACGTGGCCCTGCTCGCGCAGCCGGTCCATGGCCTGCCCGACGGCGCCGGAGTCGTGCAGCGACTTCTCCGAGAACCAGACGTCGAAGTGGGTGCCGAACTCCTCCATCGAGCGCTTGATCTCGGCGACCATGAGCTTGAGGCCCTCGGTGCGGAAGACCTCCAGCTGCTCGGCCTCGGGCAGGTCGAGCACGCCCGGGATCGCGTCGGTGAGCGCCTTGGCGATGTCGGCGATGTACTCGCCGACGTAGCCGCCCTCGGGCGCCTCGCCGCCGTTCGCGACGGCCTGCAGCGAGGCGGCGAACTTGGAGATCTGCACACCGGCGTCGTTGAGGTAGTACTCGGTGGTGACGTCGGCGCCGGAGGCCCGCAGCACCCGGGCCAGCGAGTCGCCGACGGCGGCCCAGCGGACGCCGCCGATGTGGATCGGGCCGGTCGGGTTGGCGGAGACGAACTCCAGGTTGATCTTGAGGCCCTTGAGCGCCTCGTTGCGGCCGTAGGCCTCGCCCGCCTCGACGACGGTGCGCGCCAGCGCGCCGGCGGTGGCGGCGTCCAGGGTGATGTTCAGGAAGCCCGGACCGGCGATGTCGACCTTGGCGACGCCGGTGATCCCTCGCAGGCGCCCGGCCAGGACCTCGGCAATGGCTCGCGGCGGCTTGCCGGCCGCCTTGGCGAGCTGGAGGGCCACGTTGACCGCGTAGTCGCCGTGGTCCCTGTTCTTGGGCCGCTCGACCGTCACGTGCTCGGGCACGGCGACGGTCAGCTCGCCCGCCTCGACGGCGGCGCTCACTGCGGCCTGGACTGCCTGGGAAAGGTCTGCGGGGGTCACGACGCCAAGCGTAGGCGAGACGGGGTGCCCGCCCGCCACCCGGTTTACCGGTTGAGACGTCCGCGGGCGGCCACGCGCCGTCCGCCCCGGGGGGTCTCAGCCGTGATCGCTCCGCTCTGTTCGCTCAGGGCGAAACGCCCGGGGCCGCCCCTCGGGCCGCCCGCCGAGCCCCGCACCGGGCTCCGGGCCGGCCTGCGCGCGTTCGACCCCGCGTTCCACCCCGCGTTCCACACCGCGTTCCGCACCCGGTTCCGCGCCGGGCCGGATCAGGCGCCGGACCAGGGCCACCAGGTCGGCCGGGTCGAAGGGCTTGCCGAGGTAGCCGTCCACACCGACCGCGTCCCCCAGGTCCAGGTCCGCCGGGGTGCAGGCGCTCACGATCGCGATCGGCAGCCGGCTGGTGTCCGGCGTCGCCCGCAGCCGGGCCGCCGTCCGCAGACCGTCCAGCCGCGGCATCATCACGTCCAGCGTCACCAGGTCGGGCTTCACCCGGCGGACGACCTCCAGGCACTCGGCGCCGTCGGCGGCGGTCACCACCTCGAAGCCCTCGAGCTCCAGGTTGACCCTGATCAGCTGGCGGATCACCTCGCTGTCGTCCACCACGAGGACCCGCCCGGACACTCCCGACACCTCACCGAGGTTATCCGCGGGCCCACCGCCCCGTCCGGCCTTTGGGCACTTCCGCTCCGCCGCCCCGCCTCCGCCGCCCCGACGATCTTCCGGGAAACCCGTGCACGGACCACGGCCCGGGCCTGGTAGTGTTCTCACATCGGAAGCGCGAGCGACCGACCGGCCAATAGGCCCCCGTAGCTCAGGGGATAGAGCACCGCCCTCCGGAGGCGGGTGCGTAGGTTCGAATCCTACCGGGGGCACTTCGCAGGAAGTGCAAGTGAGGTCCAGATCAGTGGAGTTGATCCACGGTCTGGGCCTTCTTCGTTTTCCGGGCACGGTTCGCGGGCCGGGCCGGGCCCTGCCGTGACGGCCCGCCCGGCCGTGGCGCGGGCGGGCCCCGGACGGTCAGGAGGCGGACGCCTCGGCCTGGTTGTAGAGGGTCGCGATGGTGTGGTCGAAGTAGGCGCTGTAGGAGACGTCGTCGGTGTCGCCGCCCTGCTGGTAGCCGCCGATGGCGCCGACCACGTCGCCGGTGGCGGCGTTGATCCAGGGGCCCCCGCTGGTGCCGGACGGGTAGGACGGGCACTGGATGACCCGCTGGTAGGAGCTCTGCTGGTCGGTGGCGTTGGTGCAGAGGTTGGGCGTCTCGGCGTCGGCCGGGTACCCGTAGAGGCGGACGGTGGCGCCGAAGGGCTCGTCGGCGCCCAGCCGGTTGCCGCCGACCACGTCCTCGACCTTGCGGCCGTTGCTGGGGGCGGTCTCCAGGATCGCGAAGTCCTCGTCCGCGTCGCCCTTCTGGGACCAGCCCGCGGTGGTGTGGATCGCGGTGACCTGCCAGGTGCCGTACGGGGCGGAGCCGTCCCGGTAGCCGGGCGCGAAGGTCACGCCGTCGGTGCTGTTGAGGCAGTGCGCGGCGGTCAGCAGCAGGTTGCCGGTGGCGCTGTGCAGCACGCTGGCGGTGCAGAAGTGGTTGCCGGCCGCCACCGCGCCGCTGAACAGCGCGCCGACGGTGGCGCTTTCGCCCGCGTTGGGGGCGGCGGCGGTGGTGCCGAGGGCGGCGCTGTGGGTCCCGGGGGCGGGCGCCGCCGTCACCGGGGCCGCCGCCGGGGCCGCCGGGGTGTCCTCGGGGGCGGGCGCGGGCGGGTCGGACGGGGCCGGGGTGTCGGTCGGCACGGGGGCCGACGTGGGGGCCGCGATCGGGGCGGGCGCCGCCGCGTCGCCGCTCGGGGCGGGCACGACGGCGGCGCGGGTGCTGCGGGCCGCCTTCCCGGCGGCCGTCGCGTCGGACAGGTCCAGCCCGTGCGTGCCGGTCACCACCGCGGCCACCACGAGGGCGGACAGCGCGGTGAGCAGCGTCGGAGCCAGCAGGCTGCGGCGGGACCTCTGGCGGCGGTGCTGACCCATGCCTGTCTCTCCTACCGGGGTCGGTGGCGGCGTTCGGTCAACGACTATGACGCCTCAGCCTGGAAAGGTCGTTACCGGATGCTTGGAGCTCGATGAGAAATCCGTCACGCCCGGGCCCGGCCCACCGCCTGTCCGGCCCACCGCCCGCCCGGTCAGCCGCCGTTCGGCACCGCGTCGAGCCCGGCGGCGCCGATGAAGGCGGTGTGCGTCCCGGCGGCGGTGCAGGCGAAGGCCCCGGCCGCCGAGCCGGCCCGGGCGCAGTCCAGCGGCGGGCGGCCGCGGAACCAGGCGTAGAGGAAGCCGGAGACGAAGGCGTCCCCCGCGCCGTTGGTGTCCAGCACCGGGCGGCCCGGGTCGACGGCCGGCAGGTGGCGCGGCGCGGTGTCCTCGCGGGTGAGCACGAAGCAGCCCTCGGCGCCCGCGGTGGCGGTGACCACCCGCGCCCGGCCCTCGGCGAGGATCGCGCGCATCACCTGCTCGTGCCGGCCGCGGCAGCCGGCCACCGAGAGGAAGACCAGGTCGGAGCCGAGCGCGTAGTCGCGGTGGTGCGGGTCGGCGCCGTCCCAGTCGTGCAGGTCGGTGGAGGTGCCGCGGCCGAGCCGGTGCAGGTCGGCGTACATGTCCCGGTTGACGCCGGTGATGGACAGGTGGACGTGCCGGCTGCGCTCGGCGTACGGCAGGGTGAAGTCGCGGGGCAGTCGCAGGTCGGCGGGGTGGCGGCCGTCGAAGAAGGAGAACCGCCGGCCGGCCGCGTCCACCAGGTTGACCCCGCGCGGGGTGCCGTACGGGCTCACCAGGTGGGCGAAGTGCAGGCCGTGGCGGGCGAGGGCGGCCCGGACCTGAGCGCCCTGCGGGTCGTCGCCCAGGAAGTCGAGGAAGGCGGTGCGCAGGCCGAGGTGGTGGGCGCCGAGGGCGACCCCGGTGCCGGTGTGGCCGACGTAGTCGTGCACCGGGCCGACGAACTGCGAGTCGCCGGAGGGGATCTCCAGCCGGTCGACCCGGACGACGGTGTCCACTCCGGAGCCGCCGACGACGAGCAGGTCGAACTCCGGCGACGCGGCGGTGGCCGGCACGGCGTCGGACGGTGTGGTCTCGGGCAGCACGGCGGCGCCTCCTTGATCCCTGGACGGTGGCCAGGAGTCAAGCAGGCGCCGGAGGTTGACTGCAAGACCTTGCTGAAACTTTCAATCGGCCGGTGGCCGCTCCGCCCCCGCTTCCGTCCGCACCGCGTCACCCGCCCGGACGTTGGCCTTCACGTCGGCCATGGCCGCAGCCCGGGGGCTCGGCCGCCCGTCCACGGCCCGGACGCCGGCGACCGCCGCCGCCTCCTCCGGACCGCCCTCGACGGCGGTGGCCCCGCCCGTCTCCGGCCGGTGGTCGATCATCACGAAGGCGACCAGCGCGGCCAGCAGCAGGATGCCCATCGCCACCCAGGTCGCCACCACGTAGCCGTGCACCGCGCCCTGGGCCCGGACCGCCGGGTCGGAGGCGATCCGGGTCGCCAGGAAGGTCGCGGTGGCACTGGCCGCGATGGTGTTCAGCAGCGCCGTGCCGAACGAACCGCCCACCTGCTGGGCCGAGTTGATGGTGGCCGAGGCCGCACCGGCCTCGTTCGGGGCGACCCCGAGGGTGGCCAGGCTCATCGCCGGCATGAAGACCAGGCCCATGCCGAAGCCGAGCAGCAGCTCGGCGGGCAGCACCATGCCCGCCCACGGGCTGTCCACCTTCATCTGGGTCAGCCAGGCCATGCCGGCCCCGGCGAGCAGCAGCCCCGGTGCGATCAGGTTCCGGGACGGCACCCTGGTCATCAGCCGGGCCGCGATGCCCGTCGAACTGATCACGATGGCGGCCGTCATGGGCAGGAAGGAGAGCCCGGACACGATCGGCGAGAAGTGCTTGATCGCCTGGAGGTAGTACGTCAGGAACAGGAACAGGCCGAACATGCCGACCATGGCCAGGCCGACCGAGAGCGCGCCGCCGCCGCGGTTGCGGTCCGCGACGATGTGCACCGGCAGCAGCGGGTGCGCGCTGCGCCGCTCCACCAGCACGAACACCGCGAGCAGCGCCACGCCCAGGAGCAGCGAGCCGAGCACCAGGCCGTCGACCCAGCCCCGGGTCACGGCCTCCGAGGTGCCGAACACGATGGCCAGCAGGCCGCCGCAGCCGAGCAGCGCCCCCGGCAGGTCCAGCCGGACCCGGTTCCCCTTGGCCACGTGGTCGCGCTGCAGCACGGAGAAGGCCGCGAAGGCGGTGGCGACGGCGATCGGGGCGTTGACGAACAGGCACCAGCGCCAGTTCAGGTACTCGGTGAGCAGACCGCCCGCGATGAAGCCGATCGCGGCGCCGCCACCGGCGATCGCGCCGAAGATGCCGAAGGCCGTACTGCGTTCCTTCGGGTCGGAGAAGGTGGTGGAGAGCAGCCCCAGCGCGGAGGGCGCGAGCAGGGCGCCGAACGCGCCCTGGAGGGCACGGGCGCCGAAGAGCATGGTCGGGTCGACCGCCGCGCCGCCGAGGGCGGAGGCGAGGGCGAAGCCCAACAGGCCGATGGTGAAGACGCGCTTGCGGCCGAAGAGGTCGCCCAGTCGTCCGCCGAGCAGCAGCAGGCCGCCGAAGGCGAGCGTGTAGGCGGTGATCACCCACTGCCGGTCGGCGTCGGAGATGCCCAGGTCCCGCTGGGCGGACGGCAGCGCGATGTTCACGATGGTGATGTCGAGGACGATCATGAGCTGGGCGATGGCGATGACGGCCAGCGCCCACCAGCGGCGGGTGTCCGCGCCCTCATGACCGGTTGCGGGTTGCGCAGACACGGGTCAAGCCTCCCGGGGTGGTACGGAGAGGTCACGCAGTCGCCTTCCAGCCAATACCCGGGCCCGAGGGAAAGGCAAGGAAAAACCTCACCAAATCGGGCTTACGGGACAAAAGGACCAGGGCCCTGGGACTCCGGGAGGAGCCCCGGGGCCCTGGTCCGTGCGACGTCCGTGCCGCTCCGTGCCGCTCCGTGCCGCTCCGTGCCGCTCCGGCTACACCTACGGCTACAGCGCCGAGAGCTCCGCCACCAGGTCGTCCAGCCCCAGCGAGCCCTGCGAGAGCGCCGCCATGTGCCAGGCCTTGAGGTCGAACTCCTCGCCGCGCGCCTCGTGCGCCGCCCGCGCCGCCGCCCGGCCGCGCAGCCAGGCGCGCTCGCCGAGCTTGTAGCCGATCGCCTGGCCGGGCATGCCCAGGTAGCGGACCAGCTCGCTGTCCAGGAAGTCGACGGTCTGGCCGCAGTACAGCCCGAAGAACTCGCGGGCGTTCTCCGGGTCCACCGGCTCGCCCGGCTTGTACGGGGAGTCCGCCGGGAAGTCCAGGCCCGCGTGCATGCCGATGTCGACGATGACCCGCAGCGCCCGCATCATCTGGGCGTTGAGGTAGCCGAGGCGCTGGCCCGGGTCGGTGAGGTAGCCGAGCTCGTCCATCAGGCGTTCGGCGTACAGCGCCCAGCCCTCCAGGTTGGCACTGACCCCGCCGAGGCTCACCTGGTAGGTGGAGAGCCGGTCGGCGACGTAGTTCCACTGCGCGAGCTGGAGGTGGTGGCCCGGAACGCCCTCGTGGTACCAGATCGAGACCAGGTCCCAGAGCGGGAAGCGCTCCCGGCCGAGCAGCGGCAGCCAGGTCCGGCCGGGACGGGTGAAGTCCAGCGACGGCGGGGTGTAGTACGGCGCGGCGGCGCTGCCGGCCGGGGCGATCCTGGACTCGACCAGGGTGATCGGCTCGGCCAGGTCGAAGTGGGTGCCCTGGAGGTCCCGGACCGCCTGGTCCATCAGGCCCTGGAGGTACTCCCGGATGCCCTCGGCGCCTTCGACGGACGGGCCGTCGGTGCCCAGCCAGGCCATCGCCGCCATCGGGTCGGCGCCGGGGAGGACCTTGTCGGCCTCGGTGCGCATCTGGGCCAGCAGGTCGTGGAACTCGGTCCAGGCCCAGGTGTACGCCTCGTCCAGGTCCAGATCGGCGCCGGACCAGTAACGGACCCACCGGCGGTAGCGCTCGCGGCCCACCGCGTCCGGGGTGCCGGCGGCGGCCGGGCCGTAGACGTCGCGCAGCCAGTCGCGCAGCGCGGCCAGCGCCTCGGTGGCGGCCACCGCGTGCCCGAGCAGTGCGGGGCGCACGGCCTCCGGGGCGTCCTGGACGAACTGCCCGAACCAGCCGGCCCGGTGCCCGTCGCCCGTCGCGTCCTCGGCCGGGGCGCCGCCCTCCAGCCACTCGGCGATCTGGCCGACCACCGTGGTCACCTGACGCGGGCCGGACAGCAGGCCGCGCTCGATGCCCTCGGCCAGGGTCTGCCGGTACTGCTCCAACGCCACCGGGACCTTCTCCAGCCGACGGCCGACCACCTGCCACTCGGCCTCGGTGCCGGTGGCCATCAGCGTGAAGGACTCCCGCAGGTCGTGCACCGGGGAGCCCAGGTTGCGCACCGCGCGGAAGTGCTCCCCCGCGTCGTGGACGGCGAGTTCGGCGGTCAGCCGCTCGCGCAGCAGCCGGGCGCAGCGGCGCTCGGACTCGTCCTCGGCGGCGCCGGCCCGTTCGGCCTCGTCGAGCTGTGCCAGGGTGCGGCGGGCAAGGTCGGCGATCGCCCGGGCCCCGGCCGGGGAGAGGTCGGGCAGCCGGTCGTCCTCGGGGTTGAGGCCGAGGTAGACCGCGGTCAGCGGGTCGAGCTCGGCCAGGGCGCGGACGTAACCGTCCGCGATACGGCGCGGGGTGCTGCCGTCGGCGGTGATCAGTTCTTCAACCATTCCGACATCATTTCGTGGCACGGCCCGATTGCAACCCCCTTCCGCCTGCGGCGTCCACCGGTCCGCTCGCCCGGGGGCGGCCCGCGGAAATCCGTCCGGCGCGACAGGATCCGATCCGTCCGACGCCCATTACGCTGACCGCCATGGAAGCCCGCCCCGCCCCGGCGTCCGACCAGGTGCCCGCCCCGGACCTGCCCGGCCTGCGCCCCCGCCGCACCGGCTACCGGCGGCTGCCGGTCCAACAGCGGCGCGAGCAGCTGATCGCGGTCGCCCTGGAGCTGTTCGCCTCCCGGCCGCCCGAGGAGGTCAGCCTGGACGACGTCGCCGAGGCCGCCGGGGCGTCCCGCCCGCTGGTCTACCGCTACTTCGCGGGCGGCAAGCAGCAGTTGTACGAGGCCGCGCTGCGCACGGCGGCCGAGGAGCTGTCCGGCCGCTTCGCCGTCCGGCTGTCCGGGACGCCGTCCGAGCAGCTGGCGGCCGTGCTGGACGGCTACTTCGCCTTCGTGGCCGAGCACGACGCGGGCTACTCGGCGCTGCTGCGCGGCGGTTCGGTGGTGGAGACGGCCCGCACCTCGGCGATCGTCGACGACGTCCGGCGGGCCGCGCTGCGGCTGACCCTGCGCCACCTGGGCGTGCGGGAGGCCGGGCCGCTGCTGACGCTGCTGGTGCGCTCGTGGATCTCGGTGGTCGAGGGCGCGTCGCTGAGCTGGCTGGACGAGGGGCGCGCGCTGCCGGTGACCGAGCTGCGCGACTGGCTGGTGGACCAGTTCACGGCGATGGCGGCGGCGACGGCGCTGCGCGATCCGCAGACGGCGGACGTGCTGGCGGGGCTGCTCGCACTGGAGGGCCCGGACGCGTCCCGCGCGGCGCGGCTGCGGGAGGTACTGGACGTGCGCTGAGGCCCCCGACCCCCGTGCCCGGGGTCGGGGCCGGCCCGTGCGCCTCGCCTCGCCTCGCCTCGCGTCGCCTTGGCGGTGCGTGACGCTGCCGTGCGCGACGCGGTGCCGGTGCCGGTGCCGCTACGCCTTGCCGAGTACCTGGCGCTGCCGGCCGAGACCGTCGATCTCGATCTCGACGACATCGCCCGGGGCGAGGAACGGCGTGCCGGGGCGGCCCAGGGTGACCCCGGCCGGGGTGCCGGTGATGATCACGTCACCGGGCTCCAGCACCATGAACTGACTCGCGTAGCGGACCAGTTCGAGCACCGGGAAGACCATCTCCCGGGTGCTGCCGTGCTGGCGCCGCTCGCCGTTGACCCAGAGCCGCAGCGACAGCGCCTGCGGGTCCGGCACCTCGTCGGCGGTGACCAGCCAGGGCCCGAGCGGGGTGAAGGTCTCCGCCGACTTGCCCTTGTCCCACTGGCCGCCGCGCTCGAACTGGAAGGCCCGCTCGGTCACGTCGTTGGCGATCGTGTAGCCGGCGATCACCCCGGCCGCCTCGGCGTGCGAGTCCAGGTAGCGGGCGGTGCGGCCGATCACGACGGCCAGCTCGGCCTCGTAGTCGGTCTTCTCGCCGCCGCGCGGCACCAGCACCTCGTCGTACGGGCCGACCACGGTGGAGCTCGGCTTGAGGAAGATCACCGGCTCGGCCGGGATCGCGGCCCCGGCCTCGGCCGCGTGGTCGCGGTAGTTGAGCCCGATGCCGACCACCTTCCCCGGCCGGGCCACGGGCGCGCCCACGCGCTGCCCGTCCAGGTCCGCCACCGGCAGGACGCCGGCGGCCACGTCCCGGGCCAGCGCGGCCGGGTCCAGCCCGGCCAGGAAGGCCCCGTCGAGGTCACGGGCCCGCCCGGAGAGGTCGTACGCGGTGCCGTCCTCACCCAGGACGACCGGGCGTTCGGCGCCCGGGGGTCCGACGCGCAGGAGCTTCATCGATCCGTCACCAGCCTTTCGTCGCAGCTCACCGGGGCGGCAAGGACACCGCTCCCGACTCTGGCAACGAGGTATACCAACGCATCGGGCGGCGGGACCAGACCGTCCCGATGGGCGAAATCCTCCCGGTTCCGGGCCCGGACCGGGGTCCGGCTCGGCGGCGCGCACGGTTGACAGCCGGGGAGGAACACGGCCGACGGCCCGCGGGCACCGCCGGGAAGGAGGTGCCCCCGGAGATGCCCGCAGGCCGCCGGGAGCGCCTCAGCCGCCCTGCGCGCCGCCGAGCAGCGCCCCCAGGCTCAGCGTCCGCGGCCGGCCCGGGCCGTGCCGGGCGACCTCCCGCTGCCAGTGCGCGAGGTCGCGCCGCGCGTCGGCCCGGGCCTGCGCGGCGGCGCCGGGCGCCTGCGTCAGCTCGTCCAGCAGGGCGACGGCGGCACCCGGGCTGCCGTCCCGGGCCAGCCAGAGGGCCAGGTCGTGGCAGGTGCGCAGGGTGCGCGGGTCGGCGGGGCCGCAGATCCGGGCGAAGTCGGGGACCAGGCCGGTGAGGATCTCCACCGCCTGGGCCGGCTCGCCGGCCGCGCCGTGCTGCCAGGCCCGGTCGGCCCGCCGGCGCAGCTGCTCCGGGCTGGGGTCGTCCGGGCGCAGCATCCCCGGCCGGACCGCGCGCAGCAGCTCCACCACCTCGGCGGCGCCGGCGGGCCGGTCCTCGGGCCGTTTGGCGAGCAGCCGGGCGACCAGGTCGGCCAGGGCCGGGTCCTTGCTGCGCACCCGGGGCGGGACCTCCTCCAGGTGCTTGTACATGTACTCGGCGGCCGAGCTCGCGCGGAACGGCCGTGCGCCGGTGCAGAGTTCGTACAGCATGACGCCGAGCGCGTAGAGGTCGGCCCGGCCGTCCACCACGCCGCCGGACCAGCACTCGGGCGCGAGGTACGGGACGGTGCCGACGACGTTCCCGGTGGAGGTGAGCCGGACGGTCTGGGTGACCAGTCGGGCGATGCCGAAGTCCAGGACCTTGGCCCGCTCCCCCTCCGCCGCCTCGGTGACCATCACGTTCTCGGGCTTGATGTCCCGGTGGACGATGCCCGAGCGGTGCGCGGCGTCCAGCGCCTTGCCGACGTGCCGGATCCAGCGCAGGCCCCTCGCGTGGTCGGGCTGCCCGTCCTTGAGGACCTCGGACAGCGCCCGGCCGCGGACCAGCTCCATCACCAGGTACGGGATCCTCCCGGAGCCGGCCGCGGTCCACCCGTAGTCGTACACGGTCACGATGTGCGGGTTGTTGAGGCCGCCCGCCGTCCTCGCCTCGCGGACGAACCGGCTGACCGCCTCCCGGTCGGTGGCGTGCTCGGCGAGCAGCACCTTGACCGCGACCGCCCGGTCGATGGTCGTGTCGGTCGCCCGCCAGACCACCCCGAAGCCGCCCCTGCCCAGCCGCTCCTCCAGCCGGAAGCGACCGCCGAGCACCTCGCCGTTCTCCATGCCCTCCCCCAACTCGCCCGCTTCCGCCCGGCGTTCGCCCGGCGGAGGGGTCACCATAGCGGCGGCCGGGGACGAACGGGTGAACGGCCCCGGGCCGGGGCGGCGGGCCGGGCCCCCGCTCCCGGATCCCGCCGGGCGCTACGGCTTGGGCTTGGGCAGGCCGGCCGGGTTGACCTCGGAGCTCTGCACGGCCTCGTTGTCCAGGCCCCAGCGCTTGAGCACCTGGCCGTACGAACCGTTCCTGATCACCTCTTCGATCGCCGCGTTGAGCGCCTTGACCAGGCCGTTGTCCTTCTTCGTGGTCGCCGCGATCTTGCCGATGACGTCGGCCCCGCCGCCCGAGTAGGTGCCGACGACCTCGGTCTCGCCGGTCTGCACGGCGTGGAAGGCCAGGCTGGGGTTGGGCCCGGTGTAGACCTCGATCCGGCCGGAGGAGAGCGCCAGGTAGTAGTCGGTGCCCTGGAAGTACTTGATGTCGATCGGCTTGAGGCCGTTGCGGACGTCCTCCTCGCTCCAGGAGACCAGCAGCTTCTCCTGGTTGGTGCCGGTGGCGACGCCCACCGACTTGCCCGCGAGGTCCTTGGGGCCGGTGACCTTGAGGCCGCTGCCCTTCTTGGCCTCGAAGCCCAGGACGTCCAGCCGGTAGGTGGCGAAGTCGTACTTCTCCTTGCGCGCCTCGGTGACCGTGATGTTGGACAGGCCCACGTCGTACTTGCCGCTGTCCAGGCCGACGAAGATGTTCTCCCAGGAGACCGGGTTGAACTCGACCTTGAGGCCGAGCACGCTGCCGACCAGGGTGGCGATGTCCGGCTCGACGCCGATGATGGTCTTGTCGTCGTTGGCGTAGAAGTCCAGCGGCGGGGTGCTGCCGATCGAGTCGACGACGGTCAGCGTCCCCTTCTTTCTGATCTCCTCCGGAACCAGCGCGGCGATCGCGTCGACTTTCGGCGAGGTGACCCGGTCCTGGTTCGGCGACAGGTTCACCACCGTGCCGTTCGGCGCGGTGCTGCCCTTGGCCGGGGCGAGCTCCGCCGAGGCGCCCGTGGCACCGCTGCCGCAGCCCGCCAGGACGAGGGCGGCGACGAACGCGGCGGCCGGGGTCACGAGGGCGCGACGGGGTAGGGACATGGCGGGTCTCCTGCTCGGTGAAGGGGAAGCGGGGTACGGGAAGCGGCGTGCGGGAAGGGGCGGTCGGCCCGGTTCAGCGGCTCAGCGGCTCAGCGGCTCAAAGGACCTTGGCGAGGAAGGCCCGGGTACGTTCGTGCCGCGGCCGGTCCAGGACCTCGGACGGCGGGCCCTGCTCGACCACCACGCCGTCGTCCATGAACACCACGGTGTCGGCGACCTCACGGGCGAAGCCGATCTCGTGGGTGACCACGATCATCGTGGTGCCGCTGCGGGCCAGGTCCTTGATGACGTCCAGCACCTCGCCGACCAGCTCCGGGTCGAGCGCCGAGGTCGGCTCGTCGAACAGCAGCACCTTCGGCTCCAGCGCCAGCGCCCGGGCGATCGCCACCCGCTGCTGCTGCCCGCCGGACAGCTGCCGGGGGTAGGCGGCGGCCTTGTCCGCCAGCCCGACCCGCTCCAGCAGCGCCAGGGCCGCCGCCCTCGCCTCGGCCCGGGGCCGGCGCAGCGCGGCGACCGGCGCCTCGACCAGGTTCTCCAGCACGGTGAGGTGCGGGAACAGGTTGAAGTTCTGGAACACGAAGCCGATGCCGGTGCGCTGGCGCAGCACCTCGCGCTCCTTGAGCTCGTACAGCCGGCTGCCGGAGCGCCGGTAGCCGATCAGCTCGCCGTCGATCGCGACATGGCCGCGGTCCAGCTTCTCCAGGTGGTTGATCGCGCGCAGCAGGGTGGACTTGCCGGAGCCGGACGGGCCGAGCACGACGGTCACCGAGCCGGCCGGGACGTCCAGGTCGACGCCGCGCAGCACCTCCAGCCGTCCGAAGCTCTTGTGCAGGCCGCGGACCTGCACCATCGGGGCCGCGGTGGCCGGCTCGGTCTTGGTCAGGGCGGTCACGGCTGTCCTCCGGAGGTGCGGGCGGCGGGCTGGGAGCGGGCCCGGAGGCCCTCGACGAAGGTCCGGAGGCGCTGCAGCGGGGTGGGCGGCGGGGTGCGCTGCGCGCCCCGGGCGAAGAAGCGTTCGACGTAGTACTGGCCGATCGACAGCACGGTGGTCAGCACGACGTACCAGACGGTGGCGACCATCAGCAGCGGCACCACCCGGCCGGTCCGGCCGTAGATGACCTGGGTCTGGTAGAAGAGCTCGCCGATGGCCATCACGTAGACCACCGAGGTGCCCTTGAGCAGCGAGATCAGCTCGTTCGCGGCGGCGGGCAGGATGCCCCGCATGGCCTGCGGCAGCACGATCCGCCAGGCCTGCCGCAGGCGCGGGATGCCGAGTGCGGCGGCGGCCTCCCGCTGGCCGGCGTCCACCGCGATGATGCCGCCGCGGATGATCTCGGCGGCGAACGCGCCCTGGTGCATCCCGAGGCCGAGCACGGCGGCCCCGAGCGCGCTGAGCACGCCGACCGTCTCGAACTCGCCGAAGGTCGGCCCGAAGGGGATGCCGAACCCGAACCGCTTGTAGAGGTACGAGAGGTTGAACCAGAACACCAGCTGGACGATCAGCGGGATCGAGCGGAACACCCAGACGTACGCCCAGGCGATGGACCGCAGGATCGTGCTGCGGGACAGCCGCATCGCGGCCACCCCGGCGCCCAGCAGGAAGCCCAGCAGCGTTCCGTAGGCGGTGAGTTCGAGGGTGCGGCCGATCGCCTGGAGGATCGTGTCGGCGGTGAAGTAGAGCCGGAAGGTGGCCCAGTCCCAGCCGGGGTTGGTGGCCAGGCCGTGGGCGAACTGGGCGACGACGACCAGGGCGGCGATCCCGGCCCCCCACCGCCAGGGGTGCCGGGCGGGGACGGTCCGCAGGCCGTCCAGGTCGTCCAGGTCGACGGCGTCCCCGGCTCTCGGCCGGGCCGGGGCCGCGGGGGCCTCCGGGACTGCGGGGCTCTCGGTGGTGGCGGTCATCGGAGGTCTCCTCGGGGCCTGTCTTCGGACGCCGGTGCTCACGTGTGCTCCGGCGGGCTGATCTGCGACTCCTTGATCGCCGAGTCGGCGACCCCCCACTTGCGCAGGATCCGCTCGTACGTCCCGTCCTTGATCAGCTGGTTGACCGCCGCCTGGAAGGCCGGGGTGAGCTTCGAGCCCTTCTTGAAGGCGAAGCCGACGTCGAGGCGGTGGAACTCGCCGAGGAAGCGGATCCCGGAGGCCTCCTGCGCGGCCTGGTGGCGCAGGCCGTTGATGGTGGACATCTGGATGTCCACCCGCCCCTGCTGGAGGCTGGTCAGCAGCGCGCCGTTGTCGCTGAACGCCTTGACCTCGTACGGCTTCTTCCCCGCGTCGACGCAGACGTTCTTGCGGTTGTTGAGGGTGCTCTCGAAGGTGGTGCCGGCGCCGGTGCCGATGGTCAGCCCGCAGAGCTGGACGAGGTCGGTGACCGGCTGGATCGCCGTGTTGTCCTTCTTCACCGCGAAGCCCTGGCCGTCGTCGATGTAGGTGACGAAGTCGATGGTCTTCAGCCGGGCCGCGGTGACCCCGAAGTTGCCGGTGCCGACGTCGAACTTGCCGCTGTCCAGGGCGGGGAGGATGGTCTCGAAGGCGGCCTCCTGCCGGTCCACGGTCAGGCCCAGCACCTTGGCCACCGCGTCGGTGAAGTCCACGTCGATCCCGGCGGGCTTCTTGCTCACCTGGTCGACGTAGAACGCGGTGGGCGCCGCGCCGAAGGACGAGCCGAACGTCACCTTGCCGGCCTTGCGGACGTCCTCGGGCAGCAGCGCGACCGCGGCCGGGGAGGCGGCGACGCCGGAGACGACGTCCTCGGCGGCGGTGGCGCTGCCGCCCGCCCCCGCCGCGCCCGCGATCTTCGGGTCCGAGCCGCAGGCGGCCAGTGCCAGCACCGGCAGCAGGGCGGTGGCGGCGAGCAGGCGGCGGCGGACGGTGGTGCTTCTCACGGGGTGCCTTTCAGGGGGTGTGGGCGAACTGCTCGGCGGCGGGCCGCCCGGTGGTGGGCTGCCCGTCGGCGGGCTGCCCGGTGACGAGCTGCCCGGTGACGAGCTGCTTCTCGAACGGCAGCGGGCCGATGGTCAGCGGGTCGGCCGTCACGTCGAACAGCGGGGTGTAGCCGGACGCCAGGTAGAGGCCCCTGGCCTCGGGCTGGCGCGGGCCGGTGGTGAGGTGGAACCGGCGGTAGCCCGCCGCGACGGCGGTCCGCTCCAGCTCGGCCAGGACCTTGCGGGCCAGGCCCCGGCGGCGGTGCGCGGAGTGCGTCCACATCCGCTTCACCTCGGCGGTGTGCTCGCCGTAGCGCTTGTACGCGCCGCCGGCCACCGGCTCGCCGTCCTCCAGCAGCAGCAGGAGCACGCCGTGCGGCTCGGCGAAGGCCTCGGCCGGGTAGCGGGTCATCTCCCGGTGCGCCTCGGGGCCGTACCGGGTGACGTACTCGTGGGTGAGTTCGCGCAGCAGCGGCTCGGCCAGCGGGTCGTCGACGGTGACCCGGCGGAACCCGGTCACCGGTGCCGTGCTCACGCCTGCACCGCGATCAGCTGGTGGCGGTCGCGCTCGGCCCGGGCCTCCCGTTCGGCCGCGGCCTTGGCGGCGTCGCGCTTGGCGACCTCCTCGCGGACGATCGGGATGACGTACCGGCCGAAGTCGATCGCGTCGTCCAGCAGGTCGTAGCCGCGCGCGGAGAGGATGTCCACGCCGAGGTCGTAGTAGTCCAGCAGTGCCTGGGCGACCGTCTCCGGGGTGCCGACCAGCGCGTTGGAGTTGCCCGCCCCGCCGGTGGCCGCGGCGGTCGGGGTCCACAGCGCGCGGTCGTAGCGGTCGCCGGCCTCGGCTATCTCGATCAGCCGCCGCGAACCGGTGTTCTCGGGCGTCACCGCCCCGGCCTCCCCGTCCGCCGGCCGGTCGGCCTCCCGGCGGGCCCGGATCGCGGCGACCGTGCGGTGCGCCTTCTCCCAGGCCAGTTCCTCGGTCGGCGCGATGATCGGCCGGAACGCCACCTGGATCCGCGGCCGGTCGCTCCGCCCGGCCGCCCGCGCCGCCTCCCGCACCCGTTCGATCTGCTCGGCGGTGCGGGCCAGCGGCTCGCCCCAGAGGCAGTAGATGTCCGCCTCGGCGCCGCCGGCCGCGTAGGCCGCGTCCGAGGAGCCGCCGAAGGAGACCGCCGGGCGCGGCTGCTGGACCGGGAAGACGTCCGAGACGAAGTCCGCGAAGCGGTAGTACGTGCCCTCGTGGTCGAAGCGCTCCTGGCTGGTCCAGGCCTTCTTCACGATGCCGATGTACTCGCGGGTCCGCTCGTAGCGCTGGTCCTTGGTGAGGAAGTCGCCCTCGCGCTGCTGCTCGTGGTCGTTGCCGCCGGTGATGAAGTGCACGGTCAGCCGGCCGTCGCTGATCCGGTCCAGGGTCGCGAAGGTCTTGGCGGCGAAGGTCGGGTAGGAGACGTTCGGCCGGTGCGCCAGCAGGATCTGCAGCCGGTCGAGGTGCGAGGCGAGGAAGGCCGCCGCGGCCGCCGGCTCCGGGGCGCCGGCCCCGTACGCGAAGAGCACCCGGTCCCAGCCGTGGTCCTCGTGCGCCCGGGCCAGCCGCAGGGTGTAGTCGCGGTCGAAGGCGGCGGTGGTGCGCGGGGTGGTCTCCGAGCCATCGCCGGTGGCGGCGATGCCGAGGAATTCGACGGGCATGGCGGAACCTTTCGGGTGAGCGGTCCGGTGGGCTGCGGGTGGGCAGGCCGGAGGAGGCCGCGGCGGAGCGGCCGTCGAACACGTGACGGTGGCGCGGGCGGGGCGAAGGGCGGGAGGGCAGGGCGAAGGGCCGGGCGGAGCGGGAGGACTGCCGGAGCGCAGTGCTGGTTCGTCGGCGCAGGCGAGTGCCTGACGTGCCGTCGGACGACGACGGCGGCTCCCGGCCCGGGACGGGGCAAACCGAGGGAGGCTCCCCGAAGGGATCAGGGCCGAGGAGGATCAGGGCCGGACGGGCGGCCGCTGTCGGGTCAGCCGCGACACGCCGCGGACCACACTCGACCGAAGTCGATGTGGTCGCGGGTGACCAGGGGCTGCTCGGCGTACATGGCCTCAAGTTGAGCAGTCGCCCGGTCCCGCGTCAACCGTCCATCATTGCCGCACTGTTGCGATCTCCTGTCACTTCTCCGACGGCCGTCGGATGACCGCTTCCGCCCCTCGGGCCACCCTTGACAGCCCTCGAACGGGCATGCGTACGATCACGGTGGAGTGCAGTGCAACCGTGCCGGACGCGTTGAGGGACGCGGGCCGGCGCCCAGGCCGTCCGTACGTGACCGACCCCGTACCCGCCCCGCCCGCACTCCCGCCAGGAGCCTCCGCCATGGCCACCCCGCAGGACGTCCTGCCCGCCCCCTCCCCGCTCGACCACCCCGCACCGCCGGCCGACCCCGAGCCCCGGATCGTCGCCCGCCGCAAGCCCGGCCAGTGGGCCGCCGCCGCCGTCGCCCTGCTGCTGGCCGCGATGGCGGTCACCTCGGTGATCCGCAACAAGGCCTTCCAGTGGAGCGTGGTCGCGGACTGGTTCACCGCCCGGTCCGTCCTGAACGGCCTCGCCCTCACCCTCTGGCTGACCGCCGCCACCCTGGCCCTCGGCTTCCTCTTCGGCACCGTCCTCGCCACCATGCGGCTGTCCTCCAACCCGGTGCTGCGGACGATCAGTTGGGGCTACATCTGGATCTTCCGCTCCACCCCGCCGCTGGTGCAGCTGCTGTTCTTCTTCAACATCGGCGCGCTCTACCCGACGCTCGGCCTCGGCATCCCGTTCGGCCCCGAGTTCGTCACGGTCAAGACGGTCAACCTGATCGGCCCCACCCTGACCGCCGTCATCGGCCTCACCCTGCTGGAGACCGCCTACGCCGCCGAGGTGATCCGCGGCGGCATCCTCTCCGTGGACCGCGGCCAGCTGGAGGCGGCGGCCGCGCTCGGCCTCGGCCGCGGCCGGGTGCTGCGCCGGATCATCGTGCCGCAGGCGATGCGCGCGATCGTGCCGACCGCCGGGAACATGCTGATCGGCGCGCTCAAGGGCACCAGCATCGTCAGCGTGCTCGCGGTCTCCGACCTGCTGTACTCGGTGCAGCTGGTCTACCTCCAGTCGTACCGGGTCATCCCGATGCTGATGGTCGCCACCATCTGGTACCTGGTGGTCACCACCGTGCTGTCCGTCGGCCAGTACTACGTGGAGCGGCACTTCGCCAAGGGCGCCACCCGGGACGGCCTGCCGCCCACCCCGCTGCAACGGGCCCGCGCGGCCGTCCGATCGGTGGTGCGGGCATGACGACGCTGGTCATCGTCGGCGCCGGCCCGCGCGGCACCGTCCTGCTGGAGCGGATCGCCGCCAACGCCGCCGAACTCCTGCCCGCCGAAAGCCCGTTGGAGATCCACCTGGTCGACCCGTACCCGCCCGGCGCGGGCCGGATCTGGCGCCGGGAGCAGTCCCCGCTGCTGCGGATGAACTCGATGGCCGAGGACGTCACCATGTTCACCGACGAGCTCTCCACCCTCGAAGGGCCGGTCCGCCCCGGCCCCTCGCTCGCCGAATGGGCGGGCCGGCAGGAGGAGTTCGCGCCCTACCGGGAGGTCGCCGACCCTGAGGTCCGGGCCGAACTGCGCGCCCTCGCCCCCGACGACTTCCCCACCCGGCGGGCCCAGAGCGCCTACCTGGACTGGGCGTTCCGGCGCGCCGTCGCCGACCTGCCGCCGCACATCGCCGTCACCGTCCACCGGGACACCGTCCGGCGCGTCGACGGCCCGGCCGACGGCCCGCAGACCGTCCACCTCGGCGACCGGACGCTCACCGCCGACCACGTCGTCCTCACCCTCGGCCACCTCGACTCGGCCCCGCACCCGCGCCACGCCGCCGACGCCGAGTTCGCCGCCCGGCACGGCCGCTTCCACCTCCCGCCCGCCTACTCCGCGGACGTGGCAGCCGAGTTGGCGGGCATCGCCCCCGGCGAGCAGGTGGTGCTGCGCGGCCTCGGCCTGGCCTCCGTCGACCTGGTCTCGCTGCTCACCGAGGGCCGCGGCGGCTCCTTCGAACCCACCGGGGAGGGCGACGCGCTGCGCTACCGGCCGTCCGGCCGCGAACCGGTGCTCCACCTCGGCTCCCGGCGCGGTGTCCCGTACCACTCCAAGACCGGCTACCGCCTCCAGGGGCCGCCCGCCCCGCTCCCCCGGTACTTCGACGGGGCCGCCGTGGACGCCGTGCTCGCCACCGAGGGGCCGCTGCGACTGCGGCGCGACTTCTGGCCGTTGATGGCCAAGGAGATCGCCTTCGGGCACTACCACGAGCTGTTCCACGCCCACCCCGGACGCACCGCCCTGCCCTGGCCGGAGTTCCTGGACCGGTACGACCGGCACGGCTGGTACACCCCCGAACTCGCCGCCCTGGTCGCCGAGGCCGTCCCCGATCCGGCCGACCGGATCGACTTCGAACAGCTCGACCACCCGCTGGCCGGCCTCGCGCTCGACTCCGCCGAGGACCTCCAGGCGCACCTGCGCGGCTACGTCACCGCCGACACCGACCGCCGCGCCGACCCCGCCCACAGCGCCGACCTCGGCGCCTTCCTCGCCCTGCTCTCGCTGTTCCGCCAGCTCCCCCGGGTACTGGCGAGCGGCCGGCTCACCGCCCGCTCGACCGCCGAGGAGGTGGACGAGTGGTTCTTCGGCTACTTCAGCTTCCTCGCCTCCGGCCCGCCCGGGTTCCGGCTGCGCCAGCTGCTCGCGCTCTCCGAGGCGGGCGTGGTCCGCTTCCTCGGCGCGGGCGTCCGGGTCGACCGGGACGAGGCCACCGGCACCTGGCGCGCCTCCGGCACCACCGTGCCCGGCCACACCGTCCACGCGACGGCGCTCGTCGAGGCGTACCTGCCCAAGCACGCCCTGGCCCGCACCCTCGACCCGGTGCTGCGCGAACTGCACCGCGCCGGGCGGATCCTGGAGGAGGTGGTGACCGACCCGGACTACACCCACCGCTCCGGCCTGGTCACCATCGCCCCCGCCGACGGCCGACTGCTCGACCCGGCCCTCGACGGCGCCCCGCACCCGCGCCGCACCGCGCTCGGCCCGCACACCAGCCTGCGCGCCGCCGCCGCCTTCGCCCGCCCCCGCACCGACTCCCCGGGGTTCCGGCAGACCGACGCGGCCGCCCGCGCGCTGCTGCGGGCCCTGGCCGCGCTCCCGGCGGAGGCGCTGGCGGCGTGAGCCCGGCCGCGGGCGGCGGCGTGAGCCCGGCCACGGCGGCGGCGTCCACCGGCCCTCCCCCCGCCTGCGGCCAGGTGGAAGGATGGAGACCGAGCCCCGCGACGAAGCGGCGGCCCCGGCGCCACGGCCGGGTCGGAGCAGAGCCGAGGAGAGCGGTCATGGCCAAGCAGGCCCCGCAGAGCGATCCGGCGCAGGACGCCCCCGAGGTGTCCGCGCCCCAGCACGCGGCCGCCGGACTGCCCGCCGTCGGCCACAGCCTGCGGATGGCCACCGAGCAGATGGGCGCCCTGCGCACCCTCGCCACCCTGCGCAAGGTCAACCAGCCGGACGGCTTCGACTGCCCGGGCTGCGCGTGGCCGGAGCCGGAGAAGACGCACACCGCCGAGTTCTGCGAGAACGGCGCCAAGGCCGTCGCCGAGGAGGCCACCGAGCGCCGGATCCGGGCCGAGTTCTTCGCCGCCCACCCGGTCGACGACCTGGCGGGGCGCTCCGGCTACTGGCTCGGGCAGCAGGGCCGGCTGACCGAGCCGATGCTGCTCGACGAGGGCGCCACCCACTACACGCCGGTCTCCTGGGACGACGCCTTCGCGCTGATCGCCGAGGAGCTGCGCGCCCTGGACACCCCGGACGGCGCCGCCTTCTACACCTCCGGCCGCACCAGCAACGAGGCCGCGTTCGCGTACCAGCTGTTCGCCCGCCGGTTCGGCACCAACAACCTGCCGGACTGCTCCAACATGTGCCACGAGTCCTCCGGTTCGGCGCTCACCGAGACGCTCGGCGTCGGCAAGGGCAGCGTCAGCCTCAAGGACCTCTACCAGGCCGACCTGATCATCGTGGCCGGCCAGAACCCGGGCACCAACCACCCCCGGATGCTCTCCGCCCTGGAGCGCGCCAAGCGGGCCGGCGCCACCATCGTCAGCGTCAACCCGCTGCCGGAGGCCGGCCTGGAGCGGTTCAAGAACCCGCAGCACGCCCGCGGGCTGGTCGGCCACGGCACCAAGCTGACCGACCTCTTCCTGCAGATCCGGCTCGGCGGGGACCTTGCGCTGTTCCGCGCGCTCAACCGGATCCTCCTGGAGCAGGACGGCGTCGACCGCGCCTTCGTCGCCGAACACTGCCACGGCTTCGAGGAGTTCGAGGCCCAGGCGCGGCGGACCGAGCGGGACGAGGTGCTCGCCGCGACCGGTCTGCCCTGGGAGCAGATCGAGGAGCTCGGCCGGCTGGTGCTGGGTTCGCAGAAGATCATCGTCTGCTGGGCGATGGGCCTCACCCAGCACAAGCACGCCGTCCCGACCATCCGCGAGGTGGTCAACTTCCTGCTGCTGCGCGGCAACGTCGGCCGCCCCGGGGCCGGCGTCTGCCCGGTGCGCGGGCACAGCAACGTCCAGGGCGACCGGACGATGGGCATCTTCGAACGCCCGGCCAAGGCCTTCCTCGACGCGCTGGAGAACGAGTTCGGCTTCGAGCCGCCGCGCGAGCACGGCCTCGACTCGGTGGACACCATCCGCGCGATGCGCGACGGCCGGGTCGGGGTGTTCTTCGCGATGGGCGGGAACTTCGTCGCGGCCACCCCGGACACCGAGGTCACCGAGGCCGCGATGCGCCGCTGCCGGCTGACCGTCCACGTCTCCACCAAGCTCAACCGCTCGCACGTGGTCACCGGCGCCCGCGCCCTGATCCTGCCGACGCTGGGCCGCACCGACCGGGACGTCACCGGCACCGGCGCCCAGTTCGTCAGCGTCGAGGACTCGATGGGCCAGGTCCACGCCTCGCGCGGCGGCCTGCGCCCGCCCGCCCCCGGCCTGCTCTCCGAGACGGCGATCGTCTGCCGCCTCGCCCGGACCGTCCTCGGCCCGCGGGACACCGTGCCGTGGGAGGACTTCGCCGCCGACTACGACACCCTGCGGGACCGGATCGCCCGTGTCGTCCCGGGCTTCGCGGACTACAACGAGAAGGTCCGCCGCCCCGGCGGCTTCACCCTCCCGCACGGCCCCCGCGACTCCCGCACCTTCCCGACCGCGACCGGCCGGGCCAACTTCACCGTCAACCCGCTGACCGCCCCCGAGGTGCCGCCGGGCCGCCTGCTGCTCCAGACCCTGCGCTCGCACGACCAGTACAACACCACGATCTACGGCCTGGACGACCGCTACCGCGGCATCAAGGGCGGCCGCCGGGTGGTCCTGGTCAACCCGGAGGACGCCGCCGAACTGGGCCTCGCCGAGGGCGGGTACGTGGACCTGGTCGGCGAGTGGAAGGACGGCGTCGAGCGCCGGGCCCCGCACTTCCGCGTCGTCCACTACCCCGTCGCCCGCGGCGGCGCGGCGGCCTACTACCCGGAGACCAACGTCCTGGTCCCGCTGGACTCCACGGCCGACATCAGCAACACGCCCACCTCCAAGGCGGTCGTGATCCGCTTCGAGCCCGACACCGGCGAGTAGGACCCCGCACGGCACGGAGGCCGCCCCGCGTCCCAGGACGCGGGGCGGCCTCCGTGGCGTCGGCCGCGTCAGTGCGTCGGCGAGCCCAGCGGGTGCGTCGAGGTGGCGCTGCCGGGGAGCGTGGCGCTCGCCGAGCCGGTGCCGCTCGGGGTCCCGGCCGGAGTGCCGGTCGGGGTGCCGGTGCCGGTCGGGGCGGGCGGGGCCGGGGTGCCGGTCGGCAGCGGGGTGGTCGGGGTGCCGGTGCCGGTCGGGGTCGGCGTGCCGGTGCCCGACGGGGTGCCCGGGGTGGTCGGCGTCCCCGGGTCGGTCGGGGTGCCGGTGCCGCCGGGCGTGGTCGGCGTGCCGGTGGGCTCGCCCGGGGTGACCGGCGGCGTCGCCGGGCCGCCGGTGGCCGGCGGGGCGGGGACGTGCGGGCTGGGCGCGATCGGCGTGACGGAGTCCCAGCCGGCCGGGAGGTCGGGCACCTTCCAGGCGCCGCCCGCGTCGTCGGCCGCGCCGGACGGGTCGGGGCGGACGGCTCCGAGGATCGCCATCGAGCCGACCGGCGACACCTTGATGAAGGCGCCGGGCCGCGGCGCCTGGACGACCAGCCCGCCGCCGATGTACATCCCGACGTGCGAGGCGTCCTGGAAGTACACCACCAGGTCGCCGGGCCGCAGCTGGTTCAGCGCGACGTGCGGCAGCTGCGCCCACTGCTCCTGGCTGGTGCGCGGGATCGGCTTGCCGGCGTGCAGCCAGGCCTGCGAGGTGAGGCCGGAGCAGTCGTAGGAGTCCGGTCCGGTGCCGCCCCACAGGTACGGCTTGCCGATCTGGGCGAGCGCGAAGGCCACCGCCGCGCGCCCCTGCTGGGAGGGCGTGCGCTCCCCCTTGCCGAGCGCCCCGGAGGCCAGGAAGGCTATCTGGGCCTCGTCGGCCTTCGCCTTCTCCAGCTGCTCCAGCTCGGTGCGCTGGGCGCCGGTCAGCGAGGAGACCGCCTGCTCGACGGCGGCGAGGTCGGTGGCCGCCTTGGCCTTGGCCGCGTCCTGCTGGGCGACCAGCGCCTGGGAGGTCTTCAGCGCCTCCTCGCTCTGCTTCTTGAGGCCGTCGAGCTCGTCCCGGTCGGCCTTCAGCCGGTTCAGGAACTCCGACTGCGAGCGGCTGGCCGTGGCGAGCAGCTCGGCGATGGTGACCGCCTCGTACGGGTCCTTGGAGAGCAGCAGTTCGGCGTACGCGGAGGCGGCGCCGTTGCGGTACTGCGCGGCGGCGAGCTGCGAGGCGATGTCGGTGCCGGTGTCGACCTGCTTCTGCTGGCGGTCCAGCCGGCCCTGGAGGTCGGTGAGCGCGGTCTGCTGCTCGGCGACCTTGGCGACCGTCCCGTTGTACTGCTCGGTGGCGGCCTCGGCGCTCTGGTAGAGCGCGTGCAGCTGGTCGAGCAGCGGGCCGAGGGTGGCCTTGGCGGCGGCGAGCGGGTCCGAGCCGGCGACGACCGTGCCGGCCCCGGGGTCGGGTGCGGCCCAGGCCGCCTGGGTGGCGACGGGCAGTGCGAGTGCGGCGGCCGCGAGAACGGCTCCGCAGCGCAGGGCCGCCCGTACCCAGGGGCGTACGCCTGCCGTCTCCGTTCGCTGTGCAGCCCCGCCCATGGGTTGGTCCTCCCCGCCCCGCGCCCTGTCCCGGCCTCCCGGATCCCGCAGATCCTCCCACGGGTTACTCGCCGGAAACAGGGCGCACGCGGACTGGGAGGTTAATTCTCGATTGACCTGTGAGACAGCTCTCAGCAAACCCGGCCGAACCGGGGCGTTCTTCGCTAATGTCCAGCTCAGCGCAGCCCAGGTCACTTCAGCGAAAGCTCCCGGTCACTCCGGGTCAACCATCGGAACCACGATTCCCGGCCCAGTTAACCTTCCGTTTACCAAGCAGACCTACGGTCGCGACGTCACCAACGTCCGTGCGACAACTACGACGATTGTTTGGGTATGGAACACATCTCGTTCCTGGTAGCCGTTGTGATCATCACGGCGCTCGCCTTCGACTTCACCAACGGGTTCCACGACACCGCCAACGCGGCCGCCACCGCGATCGCGACCGGGGCCCTTCGTCCGAAGGTCGCGGTCACCATCGCGGCCGTCCTCAACTTCGCGGGCGCGTTCCTGTCCGTGAAGGTCGCCACCACCATCTCCGGCGGCATCGTCAACGAGAAGGCCGGGGTCCACCCCGAGATCATCTTCGCCGCACTGGCCGGAGCGATCCTGTGGAACCTGCTGACCTGGCTGCGCGGCCTGCCGTCCAGTTCCTCGCACGCGCTGTACGGCGGCCTGATCGGCGCCACGATCGTCGGTGTCGGCATGAACGGCGTCAACTTCGACACCGTCATCACCAAGATCATCATCCCCGCGGTCGCCTCCCCGTTCGTCGCCGGACTGGCCGCCTGGGGCGCCACCAAGCTGGCCTACGCGATCACCCGCAAGGGCGACCACGCGGCCACCGAGAAGGGCTTCAAGACCGGCCAGATCTTCTCCTCCTCGCTGATCTCGCTGGCGCACGGCACCAACGACGCCCAGAAGACGATGGGCATCATCACCCTGACCCTGGTCTCGGTCGGCGCCCTGCCGCACGGCGCGCTGCCCCCCACCTGGGTGATCGTCTCGGCCGGTGCCGCGATCGCGCTCGGCACCTACATGGGCGGCTGGCGGATCATCCGCTCGATGGGCAAGGGCCTGGCCGACATCCGGCCGCCGCAGGGCTTCGCCTCCGAGTCGGCCGCCGCGACCGTCATCCTGACCTCCTCGCACATGGGCTTCGGCCTCTCCACCACCCAGGTCTGCTCCGGCGGCATCATGGGCGCCGGCCTCGGCGGCCCGAAGGGCGAGCTGCGCTGGAGCCTGGTCCGCCGCATGGTCTACACCTGGGGCCTGACCCTGCCGGCCGCCGGCCTGGTGTCCGGTGGCGCCGCCCTGCTGGCCGAGCAGGGCTCCTGGGGCGTCGCGCTGGTCGGCGTCGTCCTGGTGGCCGGGTCGGCCGCGATGTGGGTGATCTCCCGCCGCCAGCCGGTCGGCGCCGACAACGTCAACGACGTCACCCCGGTCAACGACGTCACCCCGGTCGAGGTCGCACCGACCGCCGCGGCCACCGCCCCCACCCCCGCCTCGACCACGGTCGCGGCCTGAGCGCCGCAGGCTGAGGAGCACTCACCATGCACATCAAGTGGAACGCCCTGGCCCAGACCGCCGGCATCAGCTTCGGCATCACCGTCGCCGTGGTCGCCGTCTTCGCGCTCGGCATCGTGGCACTGTCCCGCCGCGGGGCCGCGCAGACCGCCGCCCGTGAGGGCGCCGGGTCCGCGGGCAGCGGGCTGCCGGCCCTGGTCGGCGCGTACACCTGCTTCGCGGCCTGCGCCGCCGTCGTCGGCTACGGCCTGGTGCTGATCGCCGGCCACTGACGGCCGCCCGCGCGCGGCAACGCAACGGGCCGGGGAGTGCCTTTCGCACTCCCCGGCCCGTTCGCGTATCCCGGCGGCCGGCCGGTCCTCCCGGCCGGTCAGCCCTCCTGGGTGGTCTTCAGCGCGGTCTCCCGGATGAACAGCACGGTGACGAAGGCCAGCGCCGCGAACGGGGCGGCCCAGAGGAAGACGGTGCCGACGCCGTGCCCGAAGGCGTCCGTCACCAGCGGGACGAGCGGGGCCGGCAGCTTGGCCAGGTCCGGGATGCCGCCGCCGGTCGCCGCGTGCCCGGCGGGGATGTGCGCGGCGGCCAGGTTCTGCGCCAGGTAGTCGCCCACCTTGTTGGTCATCAGCGCGCCGAGCGCGGAGACGCCCATCGCGCCGCCCATGGTGCGGAAGAAGGTGACCACCGAGCTGGCCGCGCCGAGCTCGTGCCGGGGCACCGTGTTCTGCACCGCGAGCACCAGGTTCTGGCTGGTCAGGCCGAGGCCGACGCCGGTGATCGCCATGTAGACGGAGAGCAGCACGTAGTCGGTGTCGGCCCGGGCGGTGCCGAGCAGGCCGAAGCCGATCGCGAGCAGCGCCGTACCGGCGACCAGGTAGCCCTTCCACTTGCCGTACTTGGTGATCAGCCGGCCGGCCACGGCGGAGGAGAGCGCCAGGCCGATGATCATCGGCAGGGTCATCAGGCCGGCCATGGTCGGGGACTTGGCGCGGGCCAGCTGGAAGTACTGGCTGAGGAAGGTGGTCGCGCCGTACATCCCGACGCCGACCAGCACGCTGGCGAGGGCGGCCAGGGTGACGGTGCGGTACTTGAAGAGGTCCGGCGGGATGATCGGCTCGGCGGCGCGGCGCTCGACCACGACGGCCAGTGCGCCCAGCAGCAGGCCGCCGCCGACCATGGCCGCGGTCTGCCAGGACACCCAGGCGTAGTTCTTGCCGGCCAGCGTGATCCAGATCATCAGCAGGCTGACCGAGGCGGTGATGACCAGCGCGCCCAGGTAGTCGATCTTCGCCTTGCGCTTGACCACCGGCAGCTTGAGGGTCCGCTGCACCACCAGGATCGCGGCCACCGCGAACGGGATGCCGACGTAGAAGCACCAGCGCCAGCCCAGCCAGGAGGTGTCCACGATGACGCCGCCGATCAGCGGTCCGCCGATGGTGGCGAGCGCGAAGACCGCGCCGAAGTAGCCGCTGTACCGGCCGCGCTCGCGCGGCGGGACCATCGCGGCCAGGCAGATCTGGCCCAGCGCGACGACGCCGCCGGCGCCGATGCCCTGGAGGGCGCGGCAGGCGATCAGCTCGGCGGTGTTCTGCGAGAGCCCGGCCAGCGCGGAGGTGGCGATGTAGATCAGCAGGGCGATCTGCAGCAGCAGCTTCTTGCTGGCGAGGTCGGAGAGCTTGCCCCAGATCGGGGTGGAGGCGGTGAGGGTGAGCAGGGCCGCGGTGATCACCCAGGTGTAGGCGGACTGGCCGCCGTGCAGGTCGGCCAGGATGTGCGGCAGGGCATTGGAGACGACGGTCGAGGAGAGCACGGCCACGAAGAGGCCGAGCAGCAGTCCGGAGAGCGCCTCCATCACCTGCCGGTGGGTCATCTGTTGGTTGTCGACGGCGGCGGCGCTGCCGCCGGCGGCCTCGGTGGTCACGGTCATCTGGGTCCTTCGGCGCTGGCGTGGCGGGATACGCGCATCATGAAATTTCGTTGCCTTAAGCAACCATAAGACCGGATGGTTGAATAAGGCAACTTTCTTCAAGGGCAAGTAAAGGCCCGCACCACGGGCCCCGTCCGCAGCACCACCGCCCCCGGGGGCCGCCCCGCCGAAGGCGCCCCGGTCAGTCGGCCGAGGGCTCCCCCAGCACGTCGTTGAAACGGTGCAGCAGCTCCGCGAACCGCACCACATCGTCCGGCGACCAGCCGCCCATCACCTCGCGCACCCGCCGCATCCGGACGTCCCGGGCCGACAGGAAGCGCCGCCGCCCGTCCTCGGTCAGCGACACCAGCGCGGCCCGGCGGTCCAGCGGGTCCGCCTCCCGGGCCACCAGGCCGAGCTCCTCCAGCGCCCGGATCTGCCGGCTCACCGTCGCCTTGCCCACCGCGAAGTGCACGCCGACGTCCGTCACCCGGACCCGCCCGGCCTGCTCGATGTAGCCGAGCATGCTGTACGCCATGCCCTCCAGCCCGGGGTGCACCCTGCGTGAGAGTTCCGCCACTCTGGCCCGGCCCCGCCGGAACATCAGCGCGACCTCGCGCTCCACCGCCACCAGGGCTTCCTCGTCGCTCACGGCGTCAGTATCGCGCAGCGACGTCACCCGGACGGCGGCGCGGGAGGTGCGACAAGCCAACTACTTCATGGTATGAAGTATCGGTTCTGGAAGATCCGTTTTCCCCCGATACACAAGGAGATGTGGATGGCAGCCCCGGGCCAGGGTTTCGTCGCCGAACTGAAGAGCGCGGTCACCCCTCGCGCGGCACTGCTCGTGATCGGGGTGCTGCTGCTCCAGCTCGGCTTCATCACCTCCTACATCGGGGCGCTGCACAAGCCCGCCCCGCAGCACCTCTCCATCGCGGTGGTCGCCCCGCCGCAGGTCGCCCCCCAGCTGATCGGGGCGCTGGAGGCGGTCCCGAACTCCGCCGTCAAGGCCGTCACCGCGCCGGACGCCGAGACGGCCACCGCGCAGATCAAGGACCAGAAGATCTACGCCGCGTGGGTCGTGAACCCGGCCGGCACCGAGGACACCCTGCTGGTCGGCGGCGCCCGCGGCCCGTCCGCCGCCAAGGCCGCCGAGACCGTCACCACCGCGATCGACAAGACCCAGGGCCGTACGGTCAAGGTCGAGGACGTCGTGCCGCTCGCCAAGGGCGACACCAACGGCCTGTCCTCCTTCTACCTGGTGATCGGCTGGTGCGTCGGCGGCTACCTGGTCGCCTCGATCCTGGGCATCAGCGCCGGCTCCAAGCCGGCCAACACCAACCGGCTGCTGATCCGCCTCGGCGTGCTGGCGCTCTACTCGGTCGCGGCGGGCATCGGCGGCACGGTCATCGCCGGACCGGTGCTGGACGCGCTGCCCGGCTCGATCCTCCAGCTGTCCGCCATCGGCGCCCTGGTGGTCTTCTCCGTCGGCGCGTTCACCATGGCGCTGCAGTGCCTGTTCGGGATCATCGGCATCGGCCTCGCGGTGCTGGTCTTCGTCGTCCTGGGCAACCCCAGCGCGGGCGGGGTCTACCCGGCGCCGATGATGCCGCCGTTCTGGCGGGCCATCGGCTCGGTGATCCCGAACGGCGCCGGCACCAGCGCCACCAAGTCGATCGCCTACTTCGGCTCGACCAACATCGGGATGCCGATCCTGGTCCTGGTGGTCTGGGCGCTGATCGGCATCGGCCTCGCCCTGCTGGCCGTCCTGCGCGGCTCCCGCACCGAGGAGCGCGAGCCCGCGGCGGCCGAGGCCTGAGCCTCCCCGCCCCACCGGGCACCCGCCCCACCGAGCCCCCGGCCCGCCCGCCGGGGGCTCGGCGCGTTCCGGCCGGGCCCGGGCACGTTCCGCCGGGCGCCCCGCACCGGGGTCACCCGCCGGCCAGCGGCCCCGGGTCGGCGACGATGGCGCGCACCACCCGCACCGCCGCACCCAGCAGCGGGCCCCGGCGGCCCAGCCGGGAGACGGCCAGCCGGTCCTGCGACCACGGCCGGACGGTCACCCGGGCGGCCAGCTCGGCCCGCATGGCGGGGAGCAGCCAGGGCGCCAGCCGGGCGTAGCCGCCGCCCAGCACCACCTCGGCCGGGTCCAGCAGGTTGACGGCGCCGGCCGCCGCGATGCCGAGGGCCGTTCCGGCGCCGGCCAGGGCAGCCCGGGCCGCCTCGTCGCCGGCCGCGGCACGGCCGGCGAGCAGCGTCACCCAGTCGCCCCCGGCACCGGTCAGCCGGGCGGCCCGCAGCACCGCCGCCTCGCCCGCGTACTGCTCCAGGCAGCCGTGCGCCCCGCATGCGCAGCGGGGCCCGTCGGGGTGGACCGGCACGTGGCCGAACTCGCCGGCGTAGCCGCGCGCTCCGCGCAGCAGCCGGCCCTCGACCACGATCGCGGCGCCGACCCCGGCCT
This sequence comes from Kitasatospora sp. NPDC056446, assembly GCF_042796115.1. Classification (NCBI taxonomy): domain Bacteria; kingdom Bacillati; phylum Actinomycetota; class Actinomycetes; order Kitasatosporales; family Streptomycetaceae; genus Kitasatospora; species Kitasatospora sp. NPDC056446. Next base: position 80,033 of record NZ_JBHTRF010000032.1, read on the forward strand.
CGGCGGAGACGTAGAGGAAGTCCTCCGCCCCCTCGCCCAGCCAGCGCTCGGCCAGTCCGCCGAGGTTGGCCTCGTTGTCGGCCGCGACCGGCAGCTCGGCCAGGCCGTCGGCGGCCGGCCGCAGCGCGGCGCGCAGTTCGGCGGCCAGCGGGACGTCCTGCCAGCCCAGGTTGGCGGCGCGCCGCAGCAGGGCGCCGGAGCCGTCGACCAGCCCGGGCACCGCCAGGGTGAGGCCGGCCGGGCGCAGGCCCGCCTCGGCGACGGCCGAGCGCAGCAGCCGGGCGAGGTCGGCCAGCACGGCGGCGGGCTCCCGGCCGCGGTTGTCGGCCTCCTCGCGCCGCCAGGCGCGGACCTCCCCGCGCAGGTCGACCACGCAGGCGCCCAGGTGCCGGACGCCGATCTCGGCGCCGAGGCCGCCGGGGCCGAGCGGGTTGAGTCCGAGCGCGGTACCGGGGCGGCCGACCTTGCCGCTGGGCGCGGCGGGGCCCTCCTCGACCACCAGGCCGCCGGCGATCAGCTGTTCGGCGAGCGAGGAGACCGCGGCCCTGGTCAGCCCGGTCCCGGCGGCCACCTCGGCGCGGGAGCGCGGGCCGCCGGCGATCACCCCGAGCACCAGGGCCAGGTTGGCCCGGCGCATGCCCTGCTGGCTGGCGGGCCCGGTCCGGACGCCGTCCGGCTCGTGCATCAGGCTCACCTCGCCCCTTACGGCACATCCCGTGGCATCTCGGGTGCAGCGTAACCGGGTTCCGGGGCCGCCGCCGCCACCAGGGCGGGTGCGGCCGAGGGGGGTCCGGCGGGCCTGGTGAAGACCCACCGCCGCATCGCCCAGTAGCGGAACAGCATCGCGACGAAGGTGCCGACGACCATGCCGCTGAGGAAGTCCGCGACCTCCTGGCCGAAGGAGCCGACGTACGGCTCCCGCAGGTCCAGGACGTAGCGGGAGAGCGCCAGCGGCACGTCGTTGACGGCGATCGCCACCACGCTGACCAGGACGAACAGCAGGACTTCGCGCTGCCGGCCGCCGGACCGGAAGGCCCAGCGGCGGTTCAGCACGTACGAGACGGCGGTGGTGATCACCGTCGCGACGGTCAGCGCGACCACGGGCTTGTCCGGCAGCACGGTGAACTTGAGCTCGACGTCGATCACCGTGGTGAGCACGAAGCAGGAGCCCCCGACCAGCAGGAACTTCACCAGCCGGCGGTGCCGCACCAGGAACGGCCGCAGCCGGTCCGGCACCCGGGCCAGGGCGCGCTGCGTGGGGGACGGCATCTCCGCAGTCTCGCACGCGGGGATGCCGTCGGCCCCTCGGCGGCGGTCAGGCGGCGACCAGCAGCCCGGCCGGCTCCAGCGCCAGCCTCAGCACCTCCCGCACGTCCGACACCGGGTGGACGGTGAGCCGCTCCAGCACCTCGGCCGGGACGTCGTCCAGGTCGGCCTCGTTGCGCTTGGGGATGATCACCGTGGTGACGCCGGCCCGGTCGGCGGCGAGCAGCTTCTGCTTCACCCCGCCGATCGGCAGCACCCGCCCGGTCAGCGACACCTCGCCCGTCATCGCCACGTCGGTGCGCACCTTGCGGCCGGAGAGCAGCGAGGCGAGCGCCGCGGTCATGGTGATGCCGGCGCTCGGCCCGTCCTTGGGGACGGCTCCGGCCGGGACGTGCAGGTGCACGCCGCGGTCGCGCAGCGAGGTGACCGGCAGCTCCAGCTCGGCACCGCGCGAGCGCAGGTAGGAGAGCGCGATGTGCGCGGACTCCTTCATCACGTCGCCCAGCTGCCCGGTGAGGGTCAGCCCGGTGCCGCCGGTCTCGGCGTCGGCCAGCGAGGCCTCGATGTAGAGGACGTCGCCGCCGGCGCCGGTCACCGCGAGGCCGGTGGCCACGCCGGGGACGGCGGTGCGGCGCTCGGCCGGCTCCTGGGCGGCCTCCGGCACGTGGTGCGGCCGGCCGATCAGCGCGCGCAGGTCCTCCGGGCCGACGGTGGCGGGCAGTTGGCGCTCGCCCAGCTCGGCCTGTGCGGCGATCTTGCGCAGCACCCGGGCGATGGAGCGTTCCAGGCTGCGCACGCCCGCCTCCCTGGTGTACTCCCCGGCGAGCCGGCGCAGCGCCGGCTCGTCCACCGTGGCCTGCCCGCCGCCGAGACCGGCCTTGGCCAGCTGGCGCGGGAGCAGGTGGTCGCGGGCGATGACGACCTTCTCGTCCTCGGTGTAGCCGTCCAGCCGGACCAGCTCCATCCGGTCGAGCAGCGGCTCGGGGATGGCCTCCAGCACGTTGGCGGTGGCGAGGAAGACGACGTCGGAGAGGTCGAGTTCGACCTCCAGGTAGTGGTCCCGGAAGGTGTGGTTCTGTGCCGGGTCCAGCACCTCCAGCAGGGCGGCGGCCGGGTCTCCCCGGTAGTCGGAGCCGACCTTGTCGATCTCGTCGAGCAGGACGACCGGGTTCATCGAGCCTGCCTCCTTGATCGCGCGCACCAGCCGGCCGGGCAGCGCGCCGACGTAGGTGCGCCGGTGGCCGCGGATCTCGGCCTCGTCGCGGACGCCGCCGAGCGACACCCGGACGAAGGTGCGGCCCATGGCGCGGGCCACGGACTCGCCGAGCGAGGTCTTGCCGACGCCGGGCGGGCCGACCAGGGCCAGCACCGCGCCGCCCGCCCGACGCCCGCCGCCGGCCCCGGGCAGCGCCTCGCCCGACCCGTCCGGCCCGGCCTCCTGCTCGGCCCGGCGCTTGCGGACGGCCAGGTACTCGACGATCCGGTCCTTCACGTCGGCCAGGCCGGCGTGGTCGGCGTCCAGCACCGCGCGGGCGCCGGCGATGTCGTACGCGTCCTCGGTGCGCTCGTTCCAGGGCAGCTCCAGGACGGTGTCCAGCCAGGTGCGGATCCAGGAGCCCTCGGGCGACTGGTCGGAAGCCCGCTCCAGCTTGTCGACCTCCTTCAGCGCGGCCTCGCGGACCTTCTCCGGCAGGTCGGCGGCCTCGACCCGGGCGCGGTAGTCGCCCTCCTCGTCGGCCGCGTCGCCGTTCAGCTCGGCCAGCTCCTTGCGGACGGCCTCCAGCTGGCGGCGGAGCAGGAACTCCTTCTGCTGCTTGGCGACGCCCTCCTCGACGTCCTTGCGGATGGTGTCGTTGACCTCCTCCTCGGCGAGGTGGTCGCGCAGCAGGGCCAGCGCGTACTCCAGCCGGGCGACCTGGTCGGCCTCCAGCAGCACCTTGAGCTTCTGCTCGGCGGTGACGAAGGGCGCGTAGCCGATGTTGTCGGCGAGCTCGCCGACGCCCTCGATCTGCGCCACCCGGTCGACGATCTGCCAGGCGCCGCGCCTGCGCAGCCACTGGGTGGACAGCGCCTTGTACTCCTTGACCAGCTCGGCGGCGCGGCCGGCCACCGGGGTGCCCACCGAGGACTCCCGGAACGGCGTGGTCTCCACCCAGAGGGCGGCGCCGGGACCGGTGGTGCCGACGCCGATCCGGACCCGGCGCACGGCGCGCACCAGCGCGACGGGCTGGCCGGCGGTGTCGGGGCCGTCGGCCAGCCGGCCGACCTGCTCCACGGTGGCCAGCGTGCCGGCCGCCGCGTACGAGCCGTCCACCCGTGGGACCAGCAGGACCTGCGGCTTGGCGCCGCCCGCGGCCGCCGCGCGGGCGGCCTCGACCGCCGCGCGCACCTCGGTGTCCTTCAGGTCCAGCGGGACGACCATGCCCGGGAGCACGACCTCGTCGTCGAGCGGCAGCACGGGCAGGGTGAGCGGTGTGGACGTCGATGCCATGATCTCTCCCCAGTCAGTGAAGTTGAGTCGACCTGACTAAGGCCTGACGGGTGCCGAATGTTCCCGGCGCCCGGTTCGCTCTGAGCGAACGGATCGCGGACGGGGAGGGACGGCGGACGCACGGCGGGCGGTCCGTCAAAAAAGCCCTAAGAGAGCACTAAGCGCGCCTCAAGAAATCCTCGGCACACGGAGCTCCCCGGCCCTCGAAGACGCCTCGGCGGCGCCCGTCAAGACGTCGCGGAAAGGTCCGCGGAGGGGTCCACGGAGGCGCCCCCGTACGGGAGGCCCTCGGCGCGCGGCCTTCAGCGCGCGGCCCGCACCCGCGCCGCACCGTGCGCGGGCACCGCGCCGGGCGCCTTCGCGGCGGCCGGACGCGGCCGGGGCGGGCGCCGCTCGGCCCGGCGCAGCCAGCGCCACAGCGCGACCCCGGTGAGCACCGCCGCCGGGTGCCCCACCGCCGTGACCACGTCCTTGTCGGAGGCGATCTGCTCGGCGATCATCAGCCCGGCGCCGCCCAGCGCGAGCAGCCGGCCGCGCCAGGAGAGCAGCCCGGCCACCGCGCCCAGGCAGGCGAGCACCCCGTAGCTGACCCCGATGTCCAGGTGGTCCATCGCCTCGGGCGCCATCCGACCGGTCTCCACGGCGGTGATCACCACTCCCTGCGAGAGCAGCGTGGCCACGACGTGGCCGATCGCGAAGACCATCGCGGCCCGGGCGGATCCGACCTTGCGCTCCAGCGGTGCGAGCGTGAACGCGAATCCCCACAGGTACGGCACCCACGCGTCGCCGGCCACCCAGAAACCACTCAGGACGAGGGCCCGCAAAGGGTGCTGCAGCAGGTTGTGCCCGTCCGAACTGGAGGCTTCCTGCAAGCGCTGGACGAGTTCCGGATGGGCCAGCCCGGCGAAGGTCGTGGTGGCGCCGACGACGGCGAGATATCCCAGGGTGAAAGGGGTCCGACGGGGCGTCGGCACGCGTTCCAGCAGCCATCGCGCGACGCCGGCGCGCATCCCGTGCCGCAGCATTCCGTACGGCACTCCCGCAGGCGCGCATCCCTCGGCACCCTGCCGCGGTCCCGCCATGACGCCTCCGCTCCACGTCGGCGGCCGGCGGCCCCCGCAGGTGCCCAACGCACCGGCGCCCAGCGCGGATTCCGCCCGACCGGGTGTTGTCGTGGCCACGGTACGTCGAGGTTCTGAGAGGCACCTGGGAAAAGCCGGTGAAGACCGTCTGCGCAGCGGAACCCCGGATTCCCGACATTGGTCCAGACCTTCTCTCCATTAACGCGTCAGTAGGGCCTCTGACCGGCGACTTGGCGTCAACTCGACTGCATACGTACCGTTACGCAGAGAAAAATCCCCGGGTAAGGTAGCGGCCCGTGCCCACTCGTGCAGTGGGTCCGCGGGCGGCCCGAACAGCCGGGCCACGGGCCGGAAACGTCCGGTCCACCTGCCGGAAAGCATCCGCTGTCCGTACGCTGCGAAGTGCGCGGGAGAAGTGGACGGCCGACGAATCCGTCCTCGCCTCCCGATCGCGCGACGGGACGGCGGACCCGGCACAGTCCACGACGGAACAAGACTACGAGCGGAGCCCGCCATCCCCACAGGTGGCCGGCCCGCAGCCCTGGGGGCGGTGGCGTGACCGTGACAGAAATTCAGCAGGACAACCACAACACCGGCGGCACTGTGAGCAGCCAGCGCAGAGTGCTGGTGGTGGAGGACGAGCCCACGATCGCCGAGTCGATCGCGGCCCGGCTGGGCGCGGAGGGCTTCAAGGTCGCCGTGGCCCACGACGGCCCCGGCGCGGTCGACGGCTTCCACACCTGGCAGCCGGACCTGGTCGTCCTCGACATCATGCTGCCCGGCTTCGACGGCCTGGAGGTGTGCCGCCGGATCCAGGCCCAGCGACCGGTGCCGGTGCTGATGCTGACCGCGCGCGACGACGAGACGGACCTGCTGGTCGGCCTCGGCGTGGGCGCGGACGACTACATGACCAAGCCGTTCTCGATGCGCGAACTGGCCGCCCGGGTCAACGTGCTGCTGCGCCGCGTCGAGCGCGCCCAGCAGGCGGCCCGCACGCCCGCGCTCGGCAGCCTGCGCTTCGGCGAGCTGGAGATCGACCACGTCCAGCGCCGGGTCCGGCTGGCCGCGGGCGACGTCCACCTGACGCCGACCGAGTTCGACCTGCTCGCCTGCCTGGCGGCCCAGCCGCGCGCGGTGCTCACCCGCGAGCAGCTGCTGGCCGAGGTCTGGGACTGGACCGACGCGTCCGGCACCCGCACCGTGGACAGCCACGTCAAGGCGCTGCGCCGGAAGATCGGGGCCAGCTGGATCCGCACCGTCCACGGTGTCGGGTACGCACTGGAGGCCCCGCTGTCCTGACGGCGGACCTCGGACGACGGGCCGCCGGGGGGCCCGTGTCCGGACGACGCCTGGCGGGAGAAGCTGCGTCGGCACGCAGCGGGACGCACGCGGGGCACGCCCGCGGGGACTATTGGGACCAATGACCTTTCCACAGCAACGCAACGGGGCATCCGCCGGCGCGCGACCGCAGACGCTCGCCGCCCGCGCCGCCAGCCGGGTCTGGGCCGACATCCGGCCGCTCGACCCGGTCCGCTCGATCAAGGGCAAGCTCGCCCTGCTGGTGATCGTCTCCGTTTTCCTGGCCACCGGGATGGTGGTCGTGGCGATCCGGTCCGAGACCCAGATCCGGATCATCATGGTCTTCTCCATGATCGCCTCGCTGCTGTTCATGCAGTTCCTCGCGCACGGGCTGACCGCCCCGCTGCGCGAGATGACGGCCGCCGCCCGGGCGATGGCCTCCGGCGACTACAGCCGCCGGGTCGAGGTGAGCTCCCGCGACGAGATCGGCGAGCTGGCGGCAGCCTTCAACGCGATGGCCGCCGACCTCCAGGCCGCCGACCGGCACCGCCGCGAGCTGGTCGCCAACGTCTCGCACGAGCTGCGCACGCCGATCGCCGCGCTGCGCGCCGTCCTGGAGAACGTGGTCGACGGCGTCGTCCAGCCCAATCCGGCGACCCTCCAGGCGGCCCTGGAGCAGACCGAGCGGCTCGGCCGCCTGGTCACCCACCTGCTCGACCTCTCCAAGATCGACGACGGCGTGGTCGACCTGGACGCCCGCCCCTTCGAGGTGCGCGAGTTCCTGGACGGCGTGCTGCGCGGGGTCACCGTGGACGGCGCGACGGCCGGCGGGGCCTTCTCCCGGCGCGGGGACGTCCGGCTGGCCCTGGAGGTCAGCCCGGTCGGCCTGACCGGTGTGGCGGACCCGGAGCGGCTCCACCAGGTGGTCGCCAACCTGGTCGACAACGCCTGCAAGCACTCCCCGCCCGGCGGCACCGTGACGGTGCGCGCCAGACCCGACGGCGAGCAGGGCGGCCTGCTGCTGGAGGTCCAGGACGAGGGCCCGGGCATCCCGCCCGCGGACCGCACCCGGGTCTTCGAGCGGTTCAGCCGCAGCGGCACCGCGACCGCCTCGGGTGCGGGCGCCGACGGCGGCACCGGCCTGGGCCTGGCCATCGCCCGCTGGGCGGTGGACCTGCACGGCGGACGGATCGCCGTGGCCGAGTCGCCGAGCGGCTGCCGGATCGAGGTCCGCCTACCCGGGCCGCGTCCAGGTGACGGCCGGGACATTTGTCACAGATCCGACACAGCCGCATACGAAGATCGTTAGAGGATTTCCGTAGGGGTTTGTCCGGTTTTGTCCAGACATAAGCGCAGTTCAGCCGCGATCGGTTCCCCTCAGATACGGCTTTCTAACGTACTTTTTCAGCCAAACTGCAGGTCAGGACTGTGATCTGGACGACGCCTGGCCCCCGGGGACTGCGCGATCACTGGTCAGGGGCGTAGCCTTAATCCCCGCTGTCCAAACATCCCAAAAGGAAGCGGAAGAGGGCGGTTGCCGCCGTGTCGCCACAGTCCCCTGAAACCCCCAACAGCTCGGCAAGCTCCACAGGCTTCGGCCCCAATGAGTGGCTCGTCGACGAGATCTACCAGCAGTACCTCCAGGACCCGAACTCGGTCGACCGAGCCTGGTGGGACTTTTTCGCCGACTACAAGCCCGGTACCGAGGTGACCCCAGTGACCCAGGCCGCGACCCAGGCCGGCCCCACGCCGACCCCTGCCGCTGCCCCCGCGCCCGCTGCTGCTCCGGCCGCACCCGCGCCCGCCGCAACCGCCGCCCCGGCCGCTCCGGCCCCGGCCGCCGCAC
>NZ_JBHTRF010000033.1:0-80112 GCF_042796115.1 Kitasatospora sp. NPDC056446
ACCTGGAGCCGCTCGGCCAGTTCGTGCTCGGTGGGGATCTGCGATCCCACCGGCCACGCCCCGCCGGGCCGCGGCGCGCGCCGCGGGTGGGGTGGGGTGTGCACGCGGGGGCGCCGCCCCGCCCCCCGGGGGGGGCGGGGGCCGGGGGGCCCCCCCGCCCCCGCCGTCGTACTCCCGTCCCCGGTCAGCGCCGCCCGGAGCGGCGGCCGCCGGAGCCGCCGCCGTCGCCACCGGTCAGGCCGGCCCGGCGCAGCGCGTCCGCCATGGCACTGTTGGCCGGCGCCGCGCCGCCACCGGAGCCGCCCTGGCCGCCTTGGCCGCTCTGACCACCGCGTCCGCCCTGGCCGCCCTGGCCGCCGCCGCGACGCTCCTGGCGCGGCGGGCGGGCCTGCCGGTCGCCGCCCCGCTCTCCACCGCGCTCGCCACCGCGCTCGCCGCCCCGGTCACCCCGGTCGCCGCGCGCTCGCCCCCCGACCTCGTCGTCCAGCCGCAGGGTGAGCCCGATCCGCTTGCGCGGCACGTCCACCGTGAGCACCCGGACCTTCACGATGTCGCCCGGCTTGACCACCTCGCGCGGGTCCTTGACGAAGGTCCTGGACAGCGCCGAGACGTGCACCAGGCCGTCCTGGTGCACGCCCACGTCCACGAAGGCGCCGAAGGCGGCGACATTGGTGACCACGCCCTCCAGCACCATGCCGACCTCCAGGTCGCCGATCTTGTCGACGCCCTCCTTGAAGACCGCGGTACGGAAGGCCGGGCGCGGGTCGCGGCCGGGCTTGTCCAGCTCGCCGAGGATGTCGGTGACGGTCGGCACACCGAACTTGTCGTCGGCGAAGTCGCCGGGCCGCAACGCCCGCAGCGCCGCGCCGTTGCCGATAAGCCCGCGCAGCTCCCCGCCGGTCGCGGCGAGGATGCGGCGCACCACCGGGTAGGCCTCGGGGTGCACGCTGGAGGCGTCCAGCGGGTCGTCCCCGTCGGGGATGCGCAGGAAGCCCGCGCACTGCTCGAAGGCCTTGGGGCCGAGCCGGGCGACGTCCTTGAGCTGCCGGCGGGTGCGGAACGGGCCGTTGGCGTCGCGGTGGGCGACGATGTTGTCGGCGAGCGTGCCGGTGACGCCGGAGACCCGGGTGAGCAGCGGCGCCGAGGCCGTGTTGACGTCCACCCCGACGGCGTTGACGCAGTCCTCGACCACGGCGTCCAGCGAGCGGGAGAGCTTCACCTCGCTCAGGTCGTGCTGGTACTGGCCGACCCCGATCGACTTCGGGTCGATCTTGACCAGCTCGGCCAGCGGGTCCTGGAGGCGGCGGGCGATCGAGACCGCGCCGCGGATCGACACGTCCAGCTCTGGCAACTCCTGCGAGGCGAACGCCGAGGCCGAGTAGACCGAGGCCCCGGCCTCGCTGACCATCGCCTTGGTGAGCTTCAGCTCGGGGTGGCGCTTGATCAGGTCCTCGGCGAGCTTGTCGGTCTCCCGCGAGGCGGTGCCGTTGCCGATCGCCACCAGGTCGACGTCGTACTTCTTCGCCAGCGCGGCCAGGGTGTTCAGCGCCGCGTCCCACTTGTTGGCGGGCTGGTGCGGGTAGATCGTGTCGTACGCGACGACCTTGCCGGTGGCGTCCACCACGGCGACCTTCACACCGGTGCGGAAGCCCGGGTCCAGACCCATCGTGGCGCGGGTGCCGGCCGGGGCCGCGAGCAGCAGGTCGCGCAGGTTGGCGGCGAACACGCGCACCGCCTCCTCCTCCGCCTCCGCGCGCAGCCGGCCCCGCAGGTCGATGCCCAGCCGGACCAGGATCCGGGTGCGCCAGGCCCAGCGGACGGTGTCGCCGAGCCACTTGTCGGCCGGGCGGCCGCGGTCGGCGATGCCGAAGCGGGCGGCGATCCGCTGCTCGTAGTCGCTGCCGCCGGGCAGGTCGCCCTCGGAGTCGCCGTCGAAGGGCGACAGTTCGAGGTCGAGCACCTCCTCCTTCTCACCGCGCAGCATCGCCAGGATGCGGTGCGAGGGGAGCTTGGTGTACGGCTCGGAGAAGTCGAAGTAGTCGGCGAACTTGGCGCCGTCCTGCTCCTTGCCCGCACGGACGGTGGCGACCACGCGGCCCCGGGTCCACATCCGCTCGCGCAGCGTGCCGACCAGGTCGGCGTCCTCGCCGAAGCGCTCCACCAGGATCGCCCGGGCGCCCTCCAGGGCCGCCGCGCCGTCCGCCACCGACTCGTTGAGATAGCCGCCGGCGAGCGCGGCCGGGTCCTGCGACGGGTCCGCGAGCAGGGAGTCGGCCAGCGGCTCCAGCCCGGCCTCGCGGGCGATCTGCGCCTTCGTCCGCCGCTTCGGCTTGAACGGCAGGTAGATGTCCTCCAGCCGGGCCTTGGAGTCGGCGGCCAGCACCCGGGCGCGCAGCGCGTCGTCCAGCTTGCCCTGGGAGTCGATCGACTCCAGGACGGCCGCCCGGCGCTCCTCCAGTTCGCGCAGGTAGCGCAGCCGCTCCTCCAGGCCGCGCAGCTGGGCGTCGTCGAGGGAGCCGGTGACCTCCTTGCGGTAGCGGGCGACGAAGGGCACGGTCGCACCGCCGTCGAGCAGGTCGACGGCAGCCTTCACCTGCCCCTCGCGGACGCCCAGTTCCTCGGCGATCTTGCGTTCGATCGCCTGCTGGGCCTGCCGGGCCGCCTGTTCGACTGTCGTGGTCACGAAGCCGGTCACCTTCTCCATCAGTGCTTTCGCCGTACGCCCTGCATTCTGGCAGGTACCGACGACGACGCCCGGCCGCACCCGGGGCCGCCGGGCGTGGCGCGGGCCGGGGACGGCCCCAACGAGGCTTGAGCGATGCCCAGTTGCCGCTTCCTAGGCTGGCGGGCATGGACACTCTGGATGCTGCCGCCGAACTGGAGCGGCTCGCTGCCGCCAAGTACCTGCTGTTCACCACCTACCGGAAGAACGGCACCCCGGTCGCCACCCCGGTCTGGGTCGCGCGGGACGGCGACGCGCTGGTCTTCACCACCGTGACGAAGACCGGCAAGGTCAAGCGCCTGCGCAACCGCACGGACGTACTGGTCGGGCCGAGCGACATCCGCGGCAACCTGCTCGGCACCCAGGTGCCGGCCACCGCCGCCCTCGACCCGGACCGGGCGCCCGCCTACCGCAAGCTGCTGCGGCGCAAGTACGGGCTGCTGTGCGCGATCGCGCTGACCGCGAACGTGCTGCGGTTCGGCAAGGGCGGCACGATCGGCGTCCGGGTCAGGGTCACCCCGGCGTGAGCGGACGGCCCGGCGCGGGCGCCCGGGCACAGGCCGCCGGGCGCGTGAAGGGCCCGCCGGTCCGTCCAGTTGGCGAATACTGCTGAACGGAAACGATCGGCGCTGTACGCTGCCGGGCATGTGCGCAGCCACCCGGATGCACCCCGACGAGCCGGTGGCCGACGCGGCCCTGGTGAGGCGGCTGATCGCCGCCCAGTTCCCGCAGTGGGAACGCCTCGCGATCACGCCGGCCGGCCCGGTCGGAACGGACAACGCGATGTTCCGCCTCGGGCCCGAACTCGCCGTCCGGCTGCCCCGGGTGGAGTGGGCGGCCGGGGACGTCCGCCGGGAGCACCAGTGGCTGCCCACGCTGGCACCGCGGCTCCCGCTGCCGATACCCGCCCCGCTCGCGATCGGCCGGCCCGCCGCCGGCTACCCGTGGGACTGGTCGGTGCTGCGCTGGATCGACGGCGTCAACCCGGCCGTCGGCGCCCTCGCCGCGCCCGCCGGACTGGCCCGCGACCTGGCCGCCTTCGTCAACGCCCTGCGCGCGGTCAATCCGACGAACGCCCCGGCCGGCCATCGCAGCGTCCCGCTCGCCTCCCGGGACGGCGCGACCCGCGCCGCCATCGCCCAGCTCGCCGGATCGATCGACGCCGCCGCCGCGACCGCCCTGTGGGACAAGGCACTTCGGCTGCCCGAGTACGCCGGACCGCCGGTCTGGATGCACGGCGACCTCACCCCGGGCAACCTCCTGCTCGCCCGGACCGGCCGGCTCGCCGCCGTCATCGACTTCGCCCTGATGGGCGTCGGCGACCCCACCGCCGACCTGATCGCCGCCTGGAACCTGCTGCCCGCAGCCGCCCGCCCCGTCTTCCGCGCCGCCCTGCGCACCGACGACGCGATGTGGGCCCGCGGCCGGGCCTGGGCCTTCTCCATCGCCCTGGTGACGATCCCGTACTACCGGCACACCGACCCGGGCCTGACGGCCAACGCCCGCCACGTCGTCCGCGAGGTGCTCGCCGACCGCAGCGTCTAGCGCCCCTCGGACACCAGCGCCCCTAGGACGCCCCGCTCGCCACGACCTCGTCGACGGCCGCGAGGAAGCGGCCCACCAGCGGGTCGGGGTCGTCGGCGCGCCAGGCGACGGCGACCCTGGTCCGGGCGGTGGCGGGCTCGATCCGGCGGAAGGCGACGCCGCGCAGCCGGATCCGGCGGATGCCCGCCGGGGCCAGCGAGACGCCCAGCCCGGCCCCGACCAGCGCGCACACCGTCTGCCACTCCACCGCGTGCTGGGCGATCCGGGGCAGGAAGCCGGCTTCGGCGCACAGGCCGGTGATCCGGTCGTACAGCTGCGGCCCCTCCGCCCTGGGCAGCAGGACGAACGGCTCGCCCGCCAGCCGGTCGAGCGGGACGGTCCGTCGGCCGGCCAGCGGGTGGGCCGCCGGGAGCACGGCCACGAACGGCTCGCTGAGGACCGTGCGGAAGCGCAGGTCGGGCTCGTCCGCCGGGGGCTCGCGCAGCAGGCCGACGTCGATGGCCCGCTCGTGCAGGGCGGCGGTCTGCGGCGCGCTGGTCATCTCGCGCAGGTCCAGGCGCACGGCGGGGCAGTCCCGCCGGAAGGCGTCCAGCAGGCCCGGCAGGACGGTCAGGGCGAGGGAGGCGGAGAAGCCGATCCGCAGCCGGCCGGCCTCGCCGCGGCCGACGGCGCGGGCGGCGGCCAGTCCGTCCGCCAGGCCGGCCAGCGCCCGCCGTGCGGCGGGCAGCAGTTCGCGGCCGGCCGGGGTCAGGCGGACGCCGCCGGGGTCGCGGCGGAACAGCGGGTGGCCGACCCTGTCCTCCAGCCGCCGGATCTGCTGGCTCAGCGGCGGCTGGGCGATGCCGAGCCGGGCGGCGGCGTGGCCGAAGTGCAGTTCCTCGGCGAGCACGACGAAGGCGTGCAGCTGCGGCAGGGGGAGTTCGGGGCGCTCCATACCTCCAGGGATATCAGACCATCCCCTCCGGAGTCTTGGACGTATCCCCGCAGGCCACCTAGCGTTTCCGGCATGACAGAGCGACGCGCGATCCTCAGCGGTTCGACCTTCGAGGAGCGGATCGGCTACGCCCGCGCCGTGGTGGACGGCGACTGGGTGCACGTGTCCGGGACGACGGGCTTCGACTACGCCGCGATGACCATCTCCGAGGACGTGGTGGAGCAGGCCGAGCAGTGCCTGCGCACCATCGGGGCCGTGCTGGCCGAGGCGGGCTGCGGCTTCGCCGACGTCGTGCGGGTGCGCTACCTGCTGCCCGAGCGGGCCGACTTCGAGCCCTGCTGGCCGGTCCTGCGCCGCTGCTTCGGCGGGGTCCGGCCGGCCGCCACGATGCAGGTGTGCGGCCTCGCCGACCCCCGGATGCGGATCGAGATCGAGGTCACCGCCCGTCGGCATCGAGGTCACCGCCCGGCGGCCCGGATCTTGACCGGACCTTGATCAACCGTCACCGTCCGCCTGTCGGAGGCTGTTGCTATGGTTCTCCCGCCACTACGGGCAGGGGGAACGGTCTTGGCACGGAACGTGATCGACGTCAGCGTGAGCCGGCGGGTGCTGTGGGTCGGCGGCGACGCCTACCCGCTCCAGCACATAGCCCGGGCGCGGCAGCTGGTCTGGTGGCCGCCCAAGCGCACCCGGACGGTCATCCGGTTCGTCCGGCAGGTGATCGGACTGACGTTCGCCAGCGTCGCCCTGAGCGCGATCCTCAAGAACTCGCCCGATTCGACGGCGGCGTCGGTCGTGCCCAACGTCCTGCTGCTCGCGGGCCTCGCCTACTTCGTGTACCGGCTGGTCACCCGGCTGCGGCAGCGGGCGCTGTACAAGCTGGTCATCGAGACCTCCAACGCGGCGACGACCGCCGTGACGAGCCACGACCCGCAGCAGATCGGCCGACTGATCCAGATGATCATGGAGGCGATCGACAACCCCCAGGCCGAGTTCGCCCTCCAGGTCGAGAACGTCCACATCGGTGACCGGATCAACCAGTACGGGGACCACAACATCGGGAAGCAGGTCGGTTGATGAGCGGCAACATCCACTTCGGCGACTCCGTCACCCAGCACGGCGACCACAACATCGGCATCGTCAAGCACCAGGCCCCGGCCGACCCCCAGGCCGCGATGCGCGAACTCGTCACCGCCGTCGCCGCCCTGCGCGGGCAGGTGCCGGCCGAGGACCGCGAGGTGCTGGACGAGTCGCTGGAGGCCATCGGCGACGGCACCGGCACCCCGCCGTCGCCGTCCGTCCTGCGGCGGGCGCTGCGGAACATCTCCGGCGTCGCCTCGCTGGTCACGGCGGGCGCCCCGGTGGTGGAGTCGGTCCGCCGGATCATGGACTCGATCAACTCCTGAGGGCCCCGGCGCACCGCCCGGGCGACTCGGACGACACGGCCCGCCCGGGCGACCCGGTCAGAAACCTTCCCCGGTCAAGCGCGCTGCTAGCCTGAACCGCATGGGCAGGCGACGCGGGCAGAACGGCACAGGGGCATGACCGGGGCAGGGGCATGACCGGGCTGCGCGAACTCAAGAAGGAGCGGACCCGGCGGGCCATCTCCGAGGCGGCCATCGCGCTCTTCCTGGAACACGGCTTCGACCGGGTGTCGGTGGCGGACGTCGCGGCGGCCGCCGAGGTCTCCAAGCCGACCCTGTTCTCCTACTTCCCCAGCAAGGAGGACCTGGTCGTCCACCGCTTCGCCGACCACCAGGACCAGGCTGCGGAGGTCGTCCGCACCCGGCTCCCCGGCGAGCCGGTGCTCGACGCCCTGCTCCGGGACTTCCTGGCCGGCCTCACCCGGCGCGACCCCGTCACCGGCCTCAACGACCACCCCGCGGTGCTCGCCTTCACCGCCCTCGTCCAGGGCACACCCAGCCTCGGTGCCCGGGTCGGCGAGTACGTGGCCCGCGCCGAACGCTCGCTGGCCGACGCCCTGCACGAGGTCCCCGACCTCCCCGGGCCCCGCACCCTGACCGCCCCGCTGCTCGCCGCCCAGGCCACCGCCACCCAGCGCGTCCTCGCCCTGCACAACTGGCGCCGCATCCAGGACGGCCGGACCGCCGACGACCTGCACGCCGAGGCGGCCGGCGACGCCACCCGCGCCTTCGACCTGCTCGCCCACGGCTACGGCCCGACCCCCGGCTCGGGCCCGACCCCTGCCACCGGCCCCACCCCCGCCACCGGCTCCGGCGCCACCGGTTAGGGTGCCGCGCATGACGACGCGTCACCACACCTTCGAAGCCCTGCACAACTTCCGCGACCTGGGCGGCCTCCCGGCCGCCGGGGGCCGGTCCGTACGGTGGGGCCTGCTCTACCGCTCCGACTCCCTCGGCAAGCTCACCTCGCCCGCCGACCTGGAGCGGCTGCGCTCCCTCGGCGTCCGGACCGTGATCGACCTGCGCTACCCCTGGGAGATCGCCGCCAAGGGCCGGGTGCCCGAGCTCGACGGTGTCGAGTACCACAACCTGTCGATCGAGCACCGCCCTTACGACCAGGCCGAGATCGACCCGGACCTCGACCCGTGGCGCTACCTCGCGGACCGCTTCGCCGAGGTCGCCGAGGACGGCGTGAAGGAGATCCGCCAGGTCCTCGCCGTGATCGCCGACGCCGAGGCCCCGGTGGTCTTCCACTGCGCCTCCGGCAAGGACCGCACCGGGCTGATCGCCGCCCTGCTGCTCACCCTGCTCGGCGTCGGCGAGGACGACATCGCCGCCGACTTCGCCCTCACCGAGCTCGCCACCCCGCACCTGGTCGCCGACTGGCACGCCGCCCACCCCGGCCGCACCCTGCGCTGGCCCGGCTACGGCCGCGCCCCGGAGGCCGTCATCCGCCTCACCCTCGCCGACCTCACCGCCCGGCACGGCTCCGTCGGGGCCTACCTCACCGGCACCCTCGGGATCGACCGCGCCCAGGCCGACCGCCTGCGCGCCCGGCTGCTGACCGAGCACTGACCGGCCACTGACCGGCCATCGGCCGGCCGCTGACCGAACCGCTCGCCGCACGGGAAGTCGGGCCCGCCGACCTCCCGCGCGGGGACGGCGGTAACTCGCTGGCGGAAACCGGTGGTTGCACACCAGCATGCACGGCATGGAACAGCAACCCGTGCGATGGACCGAAGCGACCGTCTACCCCGACATGTGGGCCGACCCTGACGACGACCCCCGCAACAGCGAAGGCCCGAGCCCCGACGGCGAACTGGGCGCCCTGGAGGACTGTCTGACGAACTACCGGCTGACCCTGCGGATGAAGTGCGCGGGCCTGGACGCCGAACAGCTGGCCCGGCGCTCCGTACCGCCGTCGACGATGTCGCTGCTCGGCCTGGTCCGGCACCTGGCCTCGGTGGAGCGGGACTGGCGGAACTGGCTCAGCAAGGACGAACCGCTGCCGAGGCTGTACGGCGAGCGGGACGCGGACTTCGACGGGGCGCTGCCCGAACAGGCCGTGGTGGAGGCCTCGTTCCGGGACCTGGAGCGCGAGCAGGCGACCACCGACGCCGCCCTGGCCGCGTTCCCCGACCTGGGCGAACGGGTCGGCCGGGGCGGGGTCGCGATCCGCGAGCTGCTGGTGCACCGCATCGACGAGTACGCCCGGCACTGCGGCCACGCCGACCTGCTGCGCGAGTGCGTCGACGGCCGGGTCGGGCAGTGAACCCCGGAGCGGATCCGGTAGAGCGGATCTAGCGGCGACGGCCCCGGGGCGGGCGGCCGTCGGACGTGCCGGCCCCGGACCGGGGCTTCGCCGCCCGGGCCGTCTGAGCCGACCGGCCCGAGCGGTCCGGCGCCGCCGTGGCGGGCCAGTGGGCGGGGCGGACGAGGGCGGCCGGCAGGCGGGTGGCGGCGTCGCCGCGGGCCGCGTCGAGCTGGGGCTGGGTGAGGTAGAGCGCCGTGCTGAGGTCCGCGCCGGCCAGGTCGGTGTCGCGCAGGTCGGCGCCGATCAGGTCGGCGAGGCGCAGGTCGGCGCCGGAGAGGTCGGCGGCGACCAGCAGGGCCCCGCGCAGGTTGGCGCCCCGCAGGTCGGCGCCGCGCAGTCGGGCGCCGAAGAAGTCGGCGCCGCGGTGCTCCCGGCGGCGCGGGACGGCGGCGCGGACGAGTTCGCCGGCCCGCAGCAGGAGGTCGCTGACCCGCTGCCGGTGGGCCGGGACGTCGACGGCAAGGATCTCCTCGGGGGTGCCGCCGGCCAGCCGGTCGGTCTCCGCCAGGGCCTGCCGCAGCTCGTCGTGGAGGGCGGCGGCGGGGGCGAAGGTGAGTGCCTCGGTGAGGTGGCGGAGCAGTTCGTGCAGCTGCCGGACGACCGGGAAGACCTGGAACATCGGCCCGGCGGTGTCGGGCTCCTCGCGCCAACTGCGACCGCCGAAGGTCACCTGGGAGACCCGCTGCCCGGCGCCGTAGCAGTCGTAGACGGTGCAGCCCCGGAAGCCCTGGTCGCGGAGCCGGGTGTGGATGCCGCAGGTGAAGTCGGTCCGCAGGTTGCGGCAGGGGCTGCCGGCGGCCTTGTTCACCGCGAAGTCGTTGCCGGCCACGAACGGCAGGGCGGCGCAGCAGAGCCCGAAGCAGCTGCCGCAGTCGGACTGGAGCGGGGTCGGCTCGGCCGCCGAGGGGTCCTGCGGCGACTCGGTCTCGCGCACGTTCCGGGGTCCTTCCAGCTGCTGGGCGCCGGAGCGGCGCCGTGGACCCGGGAAATCCTACTGGGCAGAGCCCCCTCAGGGCGGGTAAGGTACGAAAGCAGCCAGAGACTATTACATGACAGGGGGGCTCCGTGCAGCGCACCGAGCAGTACGCCGGACCGGACGTCGAGCAGCACACCGACCGGCGGCCGGACGTCCGGGAGCTGGTCCGGCTCTGGATCTCGGGCTGGTCCGTCTCGCGCGGCTCCGCCGATCCGGTGGACCGGCCCTGGGGCTGGAGCATCGACGTCGGCGCGCCCGTCCACGAGGTGGGCCGGCACGTCCTGCCGGAGCCGACCGAGGCCGAGGTCCGCGCCCTCGCCGCGACCGTCACCGCGCCGACCACCTGGCTGAAGCTGTTCGCCGAGGACGGGACCGTACGCCCCTGGCTGGGCCCGGAGTGGCGGCTGGACCTGCCGGGCTTCCTGATGAGCACCCCGCTGACCGCCGAGCGGCCCGAGCCCCCGGCCGGCTACACCGTGACCACCTGGGAACGCGGCGGGGTCCTCCGGGTGCTGGTGCGCACCAGGGCCGGGCACCAGGCCGCGCGCGGCCAGGCGGGCCTGGCCGGCTCCGTGGCCGTCCCGGACCAGATCACCACCGCGCCGGAGTTCCGCCGCCGGGGCCTGGGCGTCCTGGTGATGCGAACGCTGCAGTCCGCCGCGTACGAGCGGGGCGCGCGCACCGGCGTGCTGGTCGGCACCCCGGAGGGGCAGTCGCTCTACACCGCGCTCGGCTGGACCACGCACGCCCCGATGGCGAGCCTGGTCCTGGAGCCCCAGCCTCAGCCTCAGCAAGATCAGGAGCAGGAGCAGGAGCAGGAGCCGCAGCCGCAGCCACAGCCACAGCCCGCCGACGGTCAGGAGTAGGGCAGCAGCTCCGCCCGCTTCGGCGGGCGGCCGTCGCCGGAGGAGCGGCCGGTCAGCCGGCGGCCGATCCACGGGCCGAGGTGGGTGCCCAGCCAGCGGGCGTCGGCGCGCAGGCGCTCGGCGCGGCCGGGCGGGGCGACGGGGGGCAGCGGGGCCCGCCAGTCGAAGGCGGCGGGGCGGCCGAGCGCCTCCAGGACGCCCTCGGCGACCCGCCGGTGGCCCTCCGGCGACAGGTGCAGCCGGTCCTCGGCCCACAGCCGACGGTCGTCGAAGCAGGGCGCCGAGAAGAGGTCGACGACCGCGATGCCCTCCCTGGCGCCGAGCTCCTGCACGAACGCCTTCATCCGCAGGATGGTGGGCAGCAGCCGCGCGCCGCCCGCCATCCGGCGGGTCGGGTCCGTGCTGGTGAACAGGACGACGGTGGCGCCGGAGGCGCGCAGGTCGGTGGCGCAGCGGCCGAGCAGCCGCTCGACCCGGTCGATGTCGCAGCCGGGGCGCAGCACGTCGTTGAGGCCGCCGGCCAGGGTGACGAGTTCGGCGCCCATGGCGGCGGCCGGGGCGAGCTGCTCGTCGTGGATCTGGCCGATGAGCTTGCCGCGGACGGCGAGGTTGGCGTAGCGGAACTCCCCGTCGGGGTGCTCGCCGGCCAGCGCCGAGGCGACCCGGTCGGCCCAGCCCCGGTAGTGGCCGTCGGGCAGCAGGTCGTCGCACATGCCCTCGGTGAAGGAGTCGCCGACGGCGACATAGCTGGCGTAGCTGCGGCTGGTGGCGGGCACGGGAGGCGACCTCCGCTTTCCTGGGACGGCTTTCGCGATCAGACGATCGTACGCGCGGGGCCGCGGCCGTCCGCGGCGAGGGCCCTGACCTCGGCGCTCATCGGGCGCCGACCGTTCGTTTATCGGCCCGCGCCATCCTGGGGCCACGGGGCGGCGGCCGGCGACGGGGGCCTTGCCGCCGCCCCCGCCCGTGCCACCGCCGGGGCCGTCAACCCGCGACCGCCGCCACCGCCGGGAGAGCGCTAACCCGCGACCGCCGCCGCCTCGTCCTCCGCCGCCTCGTCCTCCGCCTTCCGGGGCGTGAACCAGTGCTCGCGCACCGCGTCGGTCGGCCGCTGCTCGCCGAGCGCGGCCAGGCCCCACTCCCCCAGTGCCTCGATGACCGGCGCCAGTTCGCGTCCGCGCCCGGTCAGCTCGTAGACCGTCGCGTTGGCCGGCCGTTCCAGCCGTCGCCGGACGACCAGTCCGTCGCCCTCCAGCTGCTTGAGCCGGCCGGCCAGGATGTCGGTGGAGACGCCGGGCAGGTCGGCGTGCAGGTCGGTGTAGCGGCGCTGGCCCCCCAGGAGTTCACGGACGATCAGGAGGCTCCAGCGCTCCCCCACCGCGTCCAGGGCGCGGGCGACGGCGCAGTACTGGTCGTAGCTTCGGCGTGACATGGGGATCAGCATAGCCAAAAGGTTGGACTTTCCAAGTGCCTACTTGGTAGAACAAAGCAGAAGCAGCGGAGCGGTGGTGACGGTCGGGAGGCCGCAGTGGAGTTTCGGCAGTCCAGCAAGCTGAATGACGTGTGCTACGAGATCCGCGGCCCGGTGGTCGACCAGGCCAACGCCCTGGAGGAGGCCGGGCACACGGTGCTGCGGCTGAACACCGGCAACCCGGCACCGTTCGGCTTCGAGGCGCCCGAGGAGATCATCCAGGACATCATCCGCAACCTGCCCAAGGCGCACGGCTACAGCGACTCGCGCGGCATCCTGCCGGCCCGCCGCGCGGTGGTGCAGTACTACCAGCAGCGCGGGGTCCAGGGCGTCACCGTCAACGACGTCTACCTCGGCAACGGCGCGTCCGAGCTGATCCAGATGGCCGTCACCGCGCTCGTGGACGACGGCGACGAGGTGCTCGTCCCGATGCCCGACTACCCGCTCTGGACGGCCGTGGTCCGGCTGGCCGGCGGCAAGGCCGTGCACTACCTGTGCGACGAAGAGGCCGAGTGGTACCCGGACCTGGACGACATCGCGGCCAAGATCACCCCCCGCACCAAGGCCATCGTCGTCATCAACCCCAACAACCCGACCGGCGCCGTCTACCCGAAGGAACTGCTGGAGGGCATCCTCGACCTGGCCCGCCGCCACCAGCTGATGGTCCTGGCCGACGAGATCTACGACAAGATCCTCTACGACGGCACCGAGCACCACTGCCTGGCCGCCCTCGCCGACGACGTGCTCACCCTCACCTTCAACGGCCTCTCCAAGTCCTACCGGGTGGCCGGCTTCCGCAGCGGCTGGCTGGTCGTCTCCGGGCCCAAGCAGCACGCGAGCGACTACCTGGAGGGCCTCACCATGCTCTCCGGCATGCGGCTGTGCCCCAACGTGCCCGCCCAGTACGCCGTCCAGGCCGCGCTCGGCGGCCACCAGTCCATCAACGACCTGGTCCTGCCCGGCGGCCGGCTCACCGAACAGCGCGACATCGCGGTCCGCGCGCTCAACGAGATCCCCGGCGTCAGCTGCGTCAAGCCCAAGGGCGCGCTGTACGCCTTCGCCAAGCTCGACCCGGCGGTGCACCGGATCGTGGACGACGAGCGGTTCGTGCTGGACCTGCTGCTGCGCGAGAAGATCCACGTCGTCCAGGGCACCGGCTTCAACTGGCCCCGCCCGGACCACTTCCGCTTCGTCACCCTGCCCCGGGCCGACGACCTGGAGACGGCCGTCAACCGCATCGGCCGCTTCCTGGCGACCTACCGCCAGAGCTGAACCCGCCGTCGAGGGTCATAGGGTCGGGGACCATGACCGTCCTGCGTTCCGTCTCCCTGTTCGTCCTCGCCGCACTCGCCGAGATCGGCGGCTGCTGGCTGGTCTGGCAGAGCGTGCGCGAGCAGCGGCCCTGGTGGCTGGCCGGGCTGGGGGTGGTGGCGCTCGGCGCGTACGGCTTCGTCGCGGCGCTGCAGCCGGACGCCCAGTTCGGCCGGGTACTGGCCGCGTACGGCGGGGTGTTCGTGGCCGGCTCGCTGCTCTGGGGCGTGGTCGTGGACGGCTTCCGGCCGACCCGCTACGACGTGGCGGGCGCGCTGGTCTGCCTGGCCGGGGTCACCGTCATCATGTACGGCCCCCGGCGCTGAACCGCCGAGTCCGGCCCCCGACTCCGGCCCACCGGCGCCGGACGCACCGGTGCCCCGGCGTCGAGGACCGACACCGGGGCACCGTCACGACCGCCGGGGACTACCAGCCCCAGCCGCCGCCCTCGCCGTCGTCGTCGCGGTTGGAGTCCCAGCCCTCGCCGACCTTGCGCAGGATCGAGTAGTTGTCGATCTGCGTGCCGTCCTCGGCCAGCGCGGTGACCTTCATGACCGACTTCTGGCCCAGGTGGGCCGGGGTCACGTCGACCTTGATGAAGGAGTAGCCGGTGTAGCGGACCCGCGACCACTGGATGGTCTCGGGGGTCTTCACCCGGCCCTTGCTCCAGTAGTAGGTCTTGACCTCGTCCTGGTGGTTCTCGTGCCCCTCGTAGGTGTCCGGCACGTCGAACTTGTACAGGCTGCGGCCGGCCGCACCCGCGGTCACGTAGACCACGCCGTCCTTCTCGGGCTCGATGGTGGCGCCGCTCGGCACCTGCTTCGAGACCTTGTTGCCCAGGATGGCGTCGGTGCGCTCGTAGATGTGGTTGTGGCCGTTGATGACCAGGTCCACCCGGTACTTCTCGAACAGCGGCACCCAGGCCTCGCGGACGCCGCCCTCGGAGGCGTGCGCGACGGTGGTGGAGAAGGCGCAGTGGTGGAAGAAGACCACGACGAAGTCGATGGTCTCGTCGTTGCGCAGGTCCTTGAGGGTGCGCTCCAGCCACTTGGTCTGCTTGCCCGCCGAGAGGCCCAGGTTCGCCGGGATCTCGTACGAGACGTCGTTGGCGTCCAGGGAGATGACGCCGACGTTCTTGTAGCGGAAGGTGTAGACGCCCGGGACGTTGCGCGGGTCCGGGCCGTTGTTCGGCAGGAAGAAGCGGGTGTTCTCGCCGCCGTAGCCGTTGGGCGAGTACCAGGCCTCGATGTCGTGGTTGCCGTAGGCGACCATCCACGGGATCTCGGCGGCGACCGTCTCGGTCTGGACCAGGAAGTCGTCCCAGGTCTTCGCGTTGAAGACGGACTTGTCCGGGTCGGTGCCGGAGCCCGCCGGGTCGGCGTAGCAGATGTCGCCGGCGTGCAGGTGGAAGGCCGGCTTCTGGGCCTTGATGATGTGGTCGTTGCCCGCCGCGTGCGAGCTGACGCCCTGGTCGCCGAAGGCGGTGAAGGTGAACGGCTCGTACACCTTGCCCCAGCGGTGGTCGCGGGACGGCGCGGTGCGGAAGGTGTGCAGGGTGGAGATCTGCTGCTGCGAGGCGGGGTCGAAGCCCTCGTGGCCGACGCCGTAGTAGTAGGTGGTGTCGGGGCGCAGGTCCTCCAGCGCCACGTGCAGGTAGTACTGGTCCACCGGCTGGCCGGTCGGGGTCAGCGCCGGGGTGTGCAGCGCGCGGACCTCGGCCTGGACCTTGTGGCTCAGCTCCCACGGGGTCTTGCCGTAGCGCAGGAACGGCTTCTTGACCGGCGCCGGGACCTGCCAGGAGACACGGAACTGGGTGTCCGGCTCGGGGCCGAACTGGAGGTGGCGCCCGACCGGCGCGACCAGCGAGCCGTCGATGCCGTCCGTCGTGCCGCCCGTCAGCAGCTGCGGGCCGGCCGGCGCCGCGAAGGCGGTACCGCTGCCCATGGCACCGCCGACGGCGACGGCACCGACGGTCACGGCACCGGCGCGCAGCATCCGGCGGCGGGAGAAACGGGCCCGCAGGTACTCGTGCTGCTCGGCCATGCTCATGCGGTCGGCGAGCTTGGCCGGCACGCCCATGTTGGGGATATCCATGCGCGGGACTCTGTCAGCGGCTCATGGATCGCACGGGGACGCCCGGTGAACGGGCCGCAGCGTGTCCCCCATTCGAACACCAATGTTCGACCATGGATTGGCAAAGGGCGTGTCCGTACCGATCCGACGCCGGATCATGCCCCCACCGGTCACTCGGCCTGAGCGGGCGTCGGCGGGACCGGAGAAACCGGCGGGACCGGCGGGCGGGCGGGCCTGGGGGCGGGCTCCTCCCAGCGCTCGGCGGTGCGGTTGCCGGTGCCGTCGCAGGTGCGGCAGATCTCGTCCCGGTAGGCGTGCTTGGCGCCGGTCGCGTCCACCCGGTAGCGGACGTACACGCCGGTGCCGTCGCACAGGAAGCAGTTGCCGCCGCCGCCGCCGACCTCGGTGGTGCCGGTGCCCTGGCAGGTGCGGCAGCTGAGGCCGGCGGTCCGGCCGGTGCCCGCGCAGATGCGGCAGACCGTCGTCATCGTCTTCCTCCCTCGCGCGGCACGGCTCGACGCCACCGGTCATGGTAGTGGTGCGGACCCCAGGACCACCCCGGGACGACGATCTGACGATCAGTCAGCTTCTCGCGGGCCCGGACTCACTCCGCCAGCCCCTCCCGCACCCGGCGGGAGACCGAGATCAACTGGAGGTCGAGCAGGCCCGGCGGATCGGCCAGACCCGGGCCGCCCGCGCGCACCCAGGCGGCTATGTCGTCGATCATCTCGTCCATCAGCACGAAGCCGAGCCAGACCGGACGGCCGCCCGCCGCCCGCCCCTCGGCGGACGGGCCGACCACCACCACGTTGGACTGGGAGCACACGTCCAGGCACTTCACCGCACGGACCCGGCCCGCCGGGCCCACCGCCGACCGCAGCCGCTCGTACTGCCCCGCGTGGTCCACCCCGGGGTGCTTCGCCTCGGTGCCGCAGCAGCAGCCCCGGCAGACGGTGACGGTCACCGGGGAGGCGGCACCCCGCTTCCGGTCGTGCGTCCGGGCGCCGTCGCGGTCGCGGTCTCGGCGGCTCATCGCTTCTGGTACCCCTCGTGGTCGGCGGCGCGCTCTGCACCGGCACTGTACCCGCCGGTCAGGGGGCGCCCGCCAGGCCCTTGGGGTGCGCACGGTCCACGGGGACCGTCACCGCCACCCGCCCGGACCGGCCCGACCGCCGGCCCCCAGCCCCGCTGAAGGCGGGCCGGTCAGTCCGCGCGCAGGACCGCGGAAGCGGGGGCGCCGGGGGCGGTGCCGGCCTGGACGGCGGCGTGGATCCGGTCGCCCTCCGGGTCTCGGTACAGCTCCGCCCGCAGCCACCACCGTTTCAGCACGCCGCCGATCGTCTCGATGTCGGCTTCGCCCATCTCTCGGTAGAACTCCATGCGCTGCGCGGGCGGCAGGGCCGCGGCGACGCCGTCCTGGGTGCGGGGGACGGGCTGGCGGCTGTCGTGGTGACCGTGCAGGGGTGCTGCGCTCACCGTTCCTCCGAACGTCTCGTGCGGGCGGGACCGCTACCAGTCTCCTCCCCCGGGGGCCGGTCCGGTACCGCCTTCTTCCCGGCAGGAGGGGCCCCGGGCGGCGCTACCCCACCGCCCGGGCGGCCGCCCGGCCCGCGGCGCGGCCGGAGAACAGGCAGCCGCCGAGGAAGGTCCCCTCCAGGGAGCGGTAGCCGTGGACGCCGCCGCCGCCGAAGCCCGCGGCCTCGCCCGCCGCGTACAGCCCCGGCAGCACCTCCCCATCCGGGCGCAGCACCCGGGAGGAGAGGTCGGTCTCCAGCCCGCCCAGGGACTTGCGGGTCAGGATGTTGAGCCGGACGGCGATCAGCGGGGCCGCGGCGGGGTCGAGGACGCGGTGCGGGGCGGCGGTGCGGACGAGCCTGTCGCCGAGGTAGCGGCGGGCGCCGTGGATGGCGGTGACCTGGAGGTCCTTGGCGAAGGGGTTGGCCAGTTGCCGGTCGCGGTCCTCGACCGTGCGGCGCAGTTCGTCCGGGTCGATCAGCGGTTCGCGGGTCTTGGCGTTCATGCCCCGGGCGAGGTCGGCGAGGTTGCCCGCGACGACGAAGTCCCGGCCGCGCCGCAGGTGGCCCCGGACCGGGCCGGGGGCGCCGGGCAGGGCGCGGCCGAGCACGCCGCGCAGGGACCTGCCGGTCAGGTCGGGGTTCTGTTCGGAGCCGGAGAGGGTGAACTCCTTCTCGATGATCCGCTGGTTGAGCACGAACCAGGTGTACCCGTACCCGGTGGACATGATGTGTTCGAGCGTCCCGAGGGTGTCGAAACCGGGGAACAGCGGGACGGGCAGCCGCCGGCCGCGCGCGTCCAGCCAGAGCGAGGACGGTCCGGGCAGGATCCGGATGCCGTGCCGGGCCCAGACCGGGTCCCAGTTCTCGATGCCCTCGGTGTAGTGCCACATCCGGTCCCCGTTGATGCGGCTGGCCCCGGCCGCGCCGGCGACGTCCAGCATCAGGCCGTCCACGTGCGCGGGCACGCCGGAAAGCAGTTTGGCGGGCGGGGTGCCGAGCCGGGCGGGCCAGGCCTCGCGGACCAGGTCGTGGTTGCCGCCGATGCCGCCGGAGGTGACGACGACGGCTTGGGCGCGCAGGTCGAAGCGCCCGGCGACCTCGCGGGAGCTGGCCTCGCCCCGGCCGGCCGGGCTCGGCTCCAGCACCTCGCCGGTGACGGTGTCGACGGCACCCGCGGTGGCGGACAGCCCGGTGACGCGGTGGCGGAAGCGCAGGTCCACCAGCCCGCGGTCGGCGGCGTCCCGGACCCGGCGGAGGAAGGGGGCCAGCAGGCCCGGCCCGGTGCCCCAGGTGATGTGGAAGCGCGGCACCGAGTTGCCGGGCCCGTCGGCGAGGAAGCCGCCGCGTTCGGCCCAGCCGACGACCGGGAAGAACCGCACGCCCATGCCGTGCAGCCAGGAGCGCTTCTCGCCCGCCGCGAAGTCCACGTACGCCTCGGCCCAGCGGCGCGGCCAGGCGTCCTCGGGCCGGTCGAAGCCGGCGCTGCCGAGCCAGTCCTGCCAGGCGAGGGCGTGCGAGTCGCGGATCCGCATCCGGCGCTGTTCGGGCGAGTCGACCAGGAAGAGGCCGCCGAAGGACCAGTGCGCCTGTCCGCCGAGCGAGGCCGCCGGTTCCTGGTCGAGCAGGATCACCTTCCGTCCGGCGTCGGCGAGTTCGGCGGTGGCGGCGAGGCCGGCGAGTCCCGCTCCGATGACGATGACGTCGGCGTCCAGGGCCATGCGCAAGTCCTCCGTCGCGGGTCGCGGGGGCGGCGGGCCCGGGGGCCTGCCGCCGCTGTGCGCCCGATACTGCGGCTTGCGGTGACGCGTGGTCAACCGCCGGGTGACAAGCGAGTGCGCGAATTCCGCTCCACCGCGTTTCGGAAATACCTCCGATACGCGGTGGAGCGGAATTCGAAATCCTGCTGACGGGATTTCGGGAATTTCCGCGCACACCATGGACGTGCGCGAAACCTGGCAGTAACTTACTTGCGAGTAGCTGTGGCCCGGCTCGGCACGACCCCCACCCGTCGTTTCTCTCCCCCAGGAGGAACCGTGCTCCGCCCTGCCCGGAAATCCCGGCACCTCCGGAATTCCGCCCCGCTCGCGGCGGTCGCCCTCGGCGCCGCGCTCGCGCTCACCTCCACCACCGCCCAGGCCGCCGTCCCGGCGCCGAAGCACTACGTGGCGCTCGGCGACTCCTACGCCGCCGGCGCCGGCGTGCCCGGCCAGTCCGCCGGACTCTGCCTGCGCTCCGACCACAACTACGGCCACCTGGTCGCCGCCGCCCTCAAGGCCGGCGCGTACACCGACGTGACCTGCGCCGCCGCCAAGATCAAGGCGATGACGGAGCCCCAGTACGACGCGTTCATCAGGGTCAACGACCCGCAGCTGGACTCGCTGACCTCCGACGCCGACCTGGTCACCCTCGGGATCGGCGGCAACGACCTCGGCACCAGCGACCTCGGCATCGGCGACGTGATCGCCACCTGCATGGCCGGCGCGGTGGTCAACCCGCTGGGCACCCCGTGCCAGGACGTCTACAACCACGGCTACTGGGACTGGAGCAGCTGGTCCTGGCAGTACGGCACGGACGACCTCGCCGCCCGGATCGACACCGCGCGCCCCAAGCTCGCCGACACGCTCCGGCGGATCCACGCCAAGGCCCCCAAGGCCAAGGTGCTGCTGGTCGGCTACCCGTCCGTGCTGCCCGCCGACGGCTCCTCCTGCGTGCTGCGCCAGCCCCTCGCGCCGCGCGACATCCCGTACCTGCACCGCACGCTGGGCGCGCTCAACGCGATGCTCGAGTCCACCGCCGCGGCCAACGGCGCGGTCTACGTGGACACCCAGACGCCGACCGCCGGGCACGACGCCTGCTCGGACGACCGCTGGGTCGAGGGCGCGCTGCCCGGCTCGCCCGCCGTGCCGTTCCACCCGAACGCGACCGGCGAGAAGGCCATGGCGGACGCGGTGCTCGCCGCGCTGCGGTAGGCGACCCCGGCGCAGGGCCTTCCCGCAGGCTCCCCGCGCCCCGAGAACCCCGGCCGGAAAGCCCCGAAGGGCCGGTGACCGTACCCCCGGTCGCCGGCCCCTCGGTTCGCCCGCGTGCTACTCCGGCTTGCCGGAACCGGCGGAGGCGGCAGGAGCGGCGGAGGCCGCGGCCCCGGCGGCCAGCCCGGCCGACCACTTCTCCTCGACCCTGCCGAACTTCCAGTAGGCGATCGCCGCCGCCCAGGTGAGCACGAACAGTCCGACGATCGCGTAGCCGACGAAGTTGAGGTCCAGCCCGCCGATCCAGGCGATCGGCCCGCTGGTGATGTCCAGCTTCTCGCCGATCAGGCCGATCAGCTCGACCGAGCCGATGACCAGCGCGACCAGCACCGACAGCCCGGTGACGGTCAGGTTGTAGTAGATCTTGCGGACCGGCTTGGAGAACGCCCACTCGTAGGCGAAGTTCATGAACGAGCCGTCGATGGTGTCCAGCAGGCTCATCCCGGCCGCGAACAGGATCGGCAGGGTGAGCAGCGCGTACCAGGGCAGCGAGAAGGCCGCCGCGCCGCCCGCCAGCACCAGCAGGGACACCTCGGTGGCGGTGTCGAAGCCCAGGCCGAACAGCAGGCCCACCGGGTACATGTGCCAGGGCTTGGTGACGGCCCTGGTGACCCGGCCGAGGATGCGGTTCATCAGCCCGCGCCGCTCCAGCTGGCGCTCCAGCTCGGCCTCGTCGTAGTCGCCGTCGCGCATCCGGCGGAAGACCTTGAGGATGCCGTTGAAGGCGCCCAGGTTGATCAGGCCGAGGAGCAGCAGGAAGGTCCCGGAGACGGTGACGCCGATCAGGCCGGTCGTCTTGTGCAGCGTCGAGTCGTCGGCCTCCACCTGGCCGGCCAGCGAGCGGATGCCGAAGGCCAGCAGCGCGCACAGGCCGAAGACGATCGAGGAGTGCCCGAGCGAGAACCAGAAGCCGACCGACAGCGGGCGCTTGCCCTGGCCCATCAGCTTGCGGGTGGTGTTGTCGATGGCGGCGATGTGGTCGGCGTCGAAGGCGTGCCGCATGCCGAGGGTGTAGGCGGTCAGACCCATGCCCGCGCCGAACACCTGGCCGCCGACGGTGTAGTGCTCGGGCGCGACCAGCGCGAGCAGGGTGAACCAGCCGACGACGTGCAGCGCGAGGATGAACCCGCCCATTCCGGCCAGGCGGATCCACTCCTCACGGGTGAGGCGGTCTCGCCAGCGAGGGGCGGTCATCGTGGGGTCCTTTCGGCGGAGCGGGCAGAGCTGGGCCATCTTTCCGCCTGGACGCGCGCAGTTGCAAGTCATACGCAAGTGCAGATCTGCGCCCGCCCGCCCCGGGATCACCACAACTCGTACAGGACCTCGTCACCTCCCGGGGCTGTCTCCGGCCGCTCTACGCGCGGATACTCCCGTACCACGCGCGAAAAATCGGGCGCCGAACACCTCGACTCCCCACGGAGGAACGGCACATGACGATCCGTATCCGAAACGTCGCGGCCCTCTCCGGCGCGGCCCTGCTCGCGGCCGGCCTCACCACCCTCGCCCCGGCCGCCACCGCCGCCCCCACCGCGACCCCCGCAGCCGCCGCAGCCGCCGCAGCCGCCCCCGCCACGGCCACCCCCGCAGGCCGGACCGCGCACGCCGCGGGCACCACCCCGCACCGGGTGCTGTTCGACAACAGCAAGGCCGAGACCGCCGGCAACGCCGACTGGATCATCAGCACCAGCCAGCCCGACCCGCTCGCCCAGAACCCCAGCCCCACCACCGAGAAGAGTTGGACCGGCGCCCTGTCCGCCTGGGGCGTCGCCCTCCAGAAGACCGGCCAGTACAGCCTCAAGACCCTCCCGGCCGGCTCCACCATCACCTACGGCACCGGCGGCGCGCTCGACCTCGCCAACTTCGACACCTTCGTCGTCCCGGAGCCCAACACCCGCTTCGGCGCCGCCGAGAAGACCGCGATCATGAAGTTCGTCCAGAACGGCGGCGGGCTCTTCCTGGTCTCCGACCACACCGGCAGCGACCGCAACAACGACGGCTGGGACTCGCCGAAGATCATCAACGACCTGTTGACCAGCAACGGCGTGAACAACAACGACCCCTTCGGCTTCTCCGTCGACCTGCTCAACATCACCACCGACAACCCGCGCGCGGTCAACGACCCCACCGACCCCGTCCTGCACGGCCCCTTCGGCACCGTCACCGGCTCGATCCTGCGCAACGGCACCACCTTCACCCTCAAGCCCGCCGACAACCCGTCGGTCAAGGGCCTGGTCTACCGGACCGGCTCCAGCGGCAACACCGGCGCGTTCTTCGTCACCAGCACCTTCGGCTCCGGGCGGGTCGCCGTCTGGGGCGACAGCTCCGCCATCGACGACGGCACCGGCCAGCCCGGCAACACCCTCTTCGACGGCTGGGACGACCCCGCGGGCACCAACGCCGCGCTCGCCCTCAACGCCACCGCCTGGCTGAGCAAGGCGTAGCCGCCTGGGGCCTCGGCCGGGACCCCCGCCAGGAACCCCGGTCGGAGGACCCCCGGTCGAGGACCCCCCGCCAGGAACCCTCGCCAGGAAAACGGCCGACTCCTCCCCTAGGGTCGGAATGCCGACGCCCGCGGCGCGCCCGGACGGAACGACACCCGTCCCCGTGCGCGCCGCGGGCCCGCCGGCGCCCACCCGGCCCGGGACCCGATGGGAGCGGCCATGCCGTCGTACCCCTTCCACACCACCCGCGAGGACCTCCGCATCCCGCTGCCCGACGGCACCGAGCTGGCCGCCCGGCTGTGGCGGCCGGTCGGCGAGGAGCCCGTCCCGGCCCTGCTGGAGTACTCCGGCGACCGCCTCGCCGACCGGACCGCCGCCCAGGACGCCCGCCGCCACCCCTGGTACGCCGGCCACGGCTACGCCGCCCTCCGGGTCGACACCCGCGGCCACGGCGACTCCGGCGGCACCCCCGGCGAACCCGGCGGCGAGCAGGAACTCGCCGACGGCACCGCCGTGACCGACTGGCTCGCCCGCCGCCCCTGGAGCACCGGCCGGGTCGGCCTGCTCGGCGTCGGCGGCGCCGGCACCACCGCACTGCGCCTCGCCGCCCGCGCACCCGGCACCGTCGGCGCCGCGGTCACCGCCTGCCCCGAGGGCGGCCACCGGCTCGGCGGCGCCCTCCTCGCCGCCGACCTGCACACCCGGCTCACCGCCCTGGTCGCCGACGCCGCCCTGCCCCCCGACCCGCGCCGGCTCGGCGACGCCTGGCGCGACCGGTGGCTGGCCCGCCTGGACGCCCTGCAACCGCCCGTCGACGCCTGGCTCGCCGCCGGCGACACCACCGTCCCGGTCTCCGTCCCCACCCTCGCCATCGCCGGCTGGGGCGACCCGTCCTGCTCCTTCGTCCTGCGCCTGCTCGCCGAGTCCCCCACCGCGCGCGCCCTGATCGGCCCCTGGCCGCACGGCCTGCCCGAGGACGTCCTGCCCGAGACCCTGCGCTGGTGGGACCACTGGCTGCGCGGCGTCGACACCGGCGCCGACCAGGAACCGGCCCTGCGCAGCCGGATCGGCGACCGCTGGGCCGGCGACGAGTCCTGGCCCTCCCCCGACGTCCGCACCATCCACTACGGCCTCGACGGGGCGCTGCGCACCGCCGGCACCAGCTCCGACGAGCGCTACGTCCGGGTCCGCTCCCCGCAGCACACCGGCCTCAACGCGGGCGCGTACGTCCCGCGCGGGCGCCCCGCCGACCAGCCGCCCGACCAGCGCGAGGAGGACGGCCGCTCGGTCTGCTTCGACTCCCAGCCGCTGCCCGAACCCGTCGAACTGCTCGGCGCGCCGACCGTACGGCTGCGGCTGCGGGAGGGCGGGCCCCCGACGCTGGTCGCGGTCCGGCTCTGCGCGGTCCACCCGGACGGCACCTCGGACCTGGTCACCCGGGGCGTCCTGACCCCCACCGGGCCGGACGCCGAGGTCGAGCTCGCGGCCTGCGCCCGGACCGTCCCCGCCGGGCACCGGCTCCGGCTCGCCTTCTCCTCGACCTACTGGCCCTGGGTCTGGCCGCCCGCCGACACCAC
This sequence comes from Kitasatospora sp. NPDC056446, assembly GCF_042796115.1. NCBI lineage: Bacteria > Bacillati > Actinomycetota > Actinomycetes > Kitasatosporales > Streptomycetaceae > Kitasatospora > Kitasatospora sp. NPDC056446. Next base: position 24,201 of record NZ_JBHTRF010000033.1, read on the forward strand.
CGGGTACGGGCTCGACCCGTCCCGCTCCACCCTCAGCCTGCCCGTCCGCCACCTCGCCGCCGACATCGGCGCCGCCCCCGTCACCTTCGAGACGCCCGCCCTGCCCGAGCCGCTCGACATCCACCTCACCGAGCCGCTCACCGCCCGGCCCGAACACCTCACCGTGCACGACATCGGCCGCCACGAGTGGCGCACCGAACTCTCCCCCGCCACCGACGGCACCCGCACCCACCCCGACGGCCTGGTCCGCGACGAGCACACCGTCACCGCCTACCGCATCCTCACCGACGCCCCGCTCAGCGCCCAGGCCCGCACCGACCACACCGTCCGGCTGGAGCGCCCCGACGCCGGCTGGGACATCACCGTCCAGACCCGCACCCAACTGCGCTGCGACGCCGGGCACTTCCTCAGCACCGTACAACTGCGGGCGCTGGAGGCGGGATCCGTCGTGTTCACCCGGGAGTGGCAGCACCGGGTGCCCCGAGAAAGGCCCTGACAAGGGGCCCCACCGCGGGCGGCGGGCCTCAGGACTCCGGCACCTCCACGATCAGCAGCGTCCCCCGGCTGCCCGCCCGCACTGCGTGCCACGCGCCCGCCGGCACCCGGCACAACCCGCCGGCCCGCACCGTCGACTCCTCACCGTCCAGCAGGAGTTCGAGGCACCCCTCGACGACGAACAGCACCTCCGCCGTACCGTGCACCTCCGGCTCCAGCTCCCGCCCGTCCATCCGCAGCACCTTCACCGCGGCCGTCCCGACCAGCCCCAGCACCTGCGAACGCCAGGCATCGGGCAAGCCGGCCGCACGCTCGTTCACGTCGATCACGTCCATGCCCCGGACGCTATCCGGACCGGGCCGCGAGTTGGTCGACCGTTTGGCAAAACCTGCGAGGACCGGCCCACCGCTGCCTCCTGCGCACCCCCGAGGCCGCCGCCGCGCTCGCCGCCGCACCCGGCTGGGAGCGGGAGCTGTTCCCCTACGCGTGGCGGCTGCCCGCCGGGGAGGAGTGACCGGCCAGGACCTCGGCGATCACATGGCGGGCGATGCCCGTCATCCGAGGACTGGTCTCGCGGTAGTAGGCCAGCTCCAGCAGGGCGACGGACAGCGCCCAGCCCCGGCCCCGGGCCCAGGCCGCGTCGTCGGCGCCCACCGCCGCCCGGAAGGCCGCGCGGACCGGCGCGGGGAGCACGTACCAGGCGGGGATCAGGTCCACGGCCGGGTCGCCGAGGCCCGCGCAGCCGAAGTCGATGACGGCGCTCAGCCGGCCCCGCCCGTCCACCAGCAGGTTGCCGGGCTGGAGGTCGGCGTGGATCCAGACCGGCGGGCCCGGGTGGCCGGGAGCCCGCAGCGCCCGCTCCCAGACGGAGGCCGCGGCCCGGGCGTCGACGGCGCCGGCCAGTGCCGCGATCGCCGCCCGGACCGCACCGTCCCGCTCCGCCAGCGGCTCACCGCGGTAGGAGGCCGGGCCACCGGCCGGGTCGATCCGCCGCATGGCGTTCACGAAGTCCGCCAACCCGGCTGCCAGCAGCGCCGGTTCGGCCGGCCGCCCGGCCGCCGGGTTCACCCCGTCGAGCCAGCGCAGCACCGACCAGGGCCACGGACAGCCGTCCACCGGCCCGCCCAGGGCCAGCGGCACGGGCACCGCGACCGGCAGCTCCGGCGCCAGGCGCCCCAGCCAGGCGCACTCCTTCCCGATGTCCTCGGCCGCGCCCGGGATCCGGGGGATGCGCACCACCAGGTCCGCGCCCAGCCGGTACATCGCGTTGCTGGTCCCGGCCGTGGCGACCTCCTCGACCGGCAGGCCCGCCCACTGCGGGAACCGCTCGGCCACCATCCGGCGGACCAGGGCGTCGTCGATGTCGATCTCGTCGGCGTGCATCTTGCGGGAGGAGGACACGGCGTCCGACCCTGCCCGAAACGGCCGGACCGGGCAAGCGAATTCGGGCCCGCCCCCGGCGGCGGGCGTCAGTCCGACCCGACCGCGCCGGCGGCGATCAGCCCGGGCAGCTCGCGCATGGACGCGAACACCACCGTGCCCGGACCGGCCAGCCGCTCCGCCGCCGTGACACCGCCCGCGTAGCCGAGCGCCCGCATCCCGGCCGCGCGGGCCGCCGTCACGCCGGGGCCGCTGTCCTCGACCACCACACAGGCGGCCGGGTCGACACCCATGCTCCGCGCGGCGTGCAGGAACAGATCGGGCGCGGGCTTGCCGCGCCCGACCTCGGTGGCACTGAAGATCCGCCCGGCGAACCGCCCGTACAACCCGGTCCGGCCCAGCGTGTGCCGCATCTTCTCGTGCGTCCCGCTGGACGCCACGCACATCGGCAGCCCGAGCGCCTCCAGGGCGTCCAACGCCTCCGGCAGCCCGTCCACCGGCCTCAGCCCGGCGTCCACGGCCTCGGCGTGCAACTCACGGAACCGCTTGTCGAACAGCGTCGCGGCCTCCTCCCCGAACCGCTCCGCCACCATCACATGATTGGCCGCCTCGGACCGCCCGACGAACTTCTCGACCACCTCGGCCTCGGTCAGCGCCCAGCCGAGCCCGGCCGCCAACTGCCCGACCACCCGCACGGCGATCACCTCGCTGTCCACCAGGACGCCGTCACAGTCGAATATCACCAGCTCTATCGGGTCGATCATCCCGGCAGCATAGGCGCCGCCCCCGAGGCTCCCGGAAGGCCCGGCGGCCGAAGCCGCCGGGCCCGTCCGTCAGTGCCGGGTCAGCAGGTCCGGGATCAGCCGGTCTGGATCGCGGTGTCGTCGATCACGAAGCTCGTCTGGAGCGAGGAGTCCTCGGTCCCGGTGAACTTCAGGGTGACGCTCTGGCCCGCGTAGGCCGAGAGGTCGAAGGTGCGCTGCTGGTAGCCGGCCGCGGCGTCCACGTTGGAGTAGGTCTTCAGCGTGGTGCCGTTCACCGACACGGCCAGCTTGTCGTAGGCGGTGGTGCCGGTCTCGGCGGTGTCGATGTGCAGCCAGAAGCTCAGCGTCGCCTTGCAGCCCGCCGGGATGCTCACCGTCTGGGCGAGCGTGTCGGTGTGGGTGCTGCCGTAGCCGTTCAGCCAGGCCTTCCAGGAGCCGCCGTGCGCGGCCTGGCCGGAGCTGTTGTCGACCACGCCGGAGCTCGTGGTCCACGGCGCGGCCGAGCCGGTCTCGAAGCCGGGGTTGCCCAGGAGCTGGGCCGGGGTGCAGGTGCCGCCGCCACCGCCGGTCACGGTCCAGGTGAAGCCGGTCGAGCCGGTCTTGCCCGCCGCGTCCGTCACCGTGACGGTGACCGGGTAGCTGCCCGCGGTGGTGGCGGTGCCGGTGATCGCGCCGGTGGAGGCGCCGATGGCCAGCCCGGCGGGCAGGCCGGTGGCCGCGTAGGACAGCGGAGCGGTCCCGCCCGAGGCGCTGATCCGGACGTTCGCCGCGCCGCCGACCGCCGTGGACTGGTCACCGGGGCTGGTCACCGAGACGGTGCCGCTGCCGGCCGGCTTGGTGAGCAGGCAGCCGGGCACGGTGAGGTCGATGGCCCGGCTGGAGTTCAGGCAGGTGGTGAACCAGTAGGTCTCCTCGCCGTAGCTCTGGCCCTTGACGGCCTTGGTGGTGCCGTCCGCGGCGACCTCGCACGGGTTGTTCAGGGTGCACATCGCGCCGTCGTCGTTGCCGGTGTTGTTGATGCCGACGATCCGCCCGCTGGCGGCGTCGACGATCGGCGAGCCGGAGGTGCCGTGCGTGGTGTTGCAGCCGGCGCTGTAGCGCAGCGAGTCCTGCCAGCTCCACTCGTCCTCGCGGAGGGTGGGCACGAACCCGTTGACGGAGCAGTTCCAGACCTGCTTCCAGTACGACGAGGGTATGTACATCGCGGCGCCGTCGACCGGGTGCGTGTCGTTGATCGTCAGCGCGCTGATGCCGTACTTGGAGCTGATCGAGCCGTAGGTGTCGGTGAGCTGGTAGAGCGCGACATCGGTGCCGGTCATCGTCCCGTAGAGCAGCTTGTCGGCCTGGACGGTGCCGAGGCTGTTGCCCGCGCCGTCGAGCAGGGTGCCGCTGCGGCTGGCGCTGACGTTCTGGATGACCTGGCCGTACGGGGGCATGCTGGGCAGGCAGTGCCCGTTGGTGAGCATCAGCGCCCGGTCGCCGGCCGCCGAGACGGGGTAACGGACCAGCGAGGCCGAGCAGTTGCTCAGGGCGATGGTGGCCGTCAGGTCGGCGGCCTGGACGGCGTGCGCGGGGGCGGCGGCGAAGGCCAGCCCGCCCGCGACGACGGCACCCGTGCCGACCATCGCGACAAGTCGTTTGAACATGGCTCTCCTTGTGGGGGATCGCGGGGTGTACGACTGGTCGCCGACGCCCGCGCCGCACGAAAGTGCCATGGTCACTTCAAACGGTCAACCGTTCCGGCCGAACTCGCCACTCCCCGCCGCCTGTTGTGCCACCGGCCGCGACAACCCGTCCCGGTATGCCCGTTAAGCGCTACGGCTTCGGAGCCCGTACCGCCGTAGGCGCCGGCCCGGCCCCCGGCCCCGACGGCTCCGCGGCTCCTGCCCCGGGGACCTCCGGCATGTCCGTCCACCCGCCCCGGGACACCCCGCCGCCGGGTACGAACGACCCCGGTCGACCGGTTCCGGACAATCGCCCCACAGGGCCCGTCCAGGCCCCCCGGTCACGGTCAACTACGATCGGGCTCGTGCTCAGCCTCACCGGACTCCCCCTCCAGATCATCGCCTCGGTCATCGCGATCGCCGTCTTCGCCGCCACCATGTGGCTCTGGCCGAGGTTCGGCGGCAAGGGCTGGAAGTCCTGGCTGGGCCGGCTCGGCGCCTTCCTGGCCGCCCAGCTCTCGGTACTGGTCGCGATGGGCCTCATCGCCAACAGCTACTTCGGCTTCTACAGCTCCTGGACCGACCTCCTCGGCACCAGCGGCAAGCTCGGCACCGTGGTCGACCACACCCCGAACGCCTCCGGGGTGGCCGTCACCGGCGAGCAGAAGTTCTACTCCGCCCAGGGCTCCGACCCCGAGCGTTCCGGCATGATCCAGCAGGTCGCCGTGAAAGGGGCGGGCAGCGGTCTGAGCACCGAGGCGTACGTCTACCTGCCGCCGCAGTACTTCCAGCCGGACTACACCAAGCAGCGCTTCCCGATGGCCCTGGTGCTCACCGGGTACCCGGGCACCCCGGAGAAGCTCATCTCGCTGATGCAGTACCCGGCGTCCACGCTCGCCGCGATCGAGCAGAAGAAGCTGCCGCCGACCATCCTGGTGATGGCCCGCCCCACCCTCGCCGGCAACCGGGACACCGAGTGCGTGGACGTGCCGAACGGCCCGCAGGTGGAGACCTTCTTCACCAGCGACCTGCCCAAGGCCCTCGCCACCACCTACCGGATCGGCACCGACCCGGCCAACCGGGCCGTGATCGGCAACTCCACCGGCGGCTACTGCGCGCTCAAGTTCGCGCTGCGCAAGCCCGACTCCTACCCGGCGGCGGTCGCCCTCTCCGGCTACTACAGCGCCGCCCACGACGAGACCACCGGCGACCTCTTCGGCGGCAGCGCCCAGCTGAAGCAGGAGAACGACCTGCTGTGGCGGCTGAAGAACCAGCCGGCCGCCCCGGTCTCGCTGCTGCTGACCACCGCGTACGACGAGAACAACTACGACGAGACCAAGGCCATGGTCGCCTCGTTCAAGGCCCCCACCAAGATGTCGACCATCACCCTGGACACCGCCGGCCACAACTTCCACACGTGGACCCGCGAGATCCCCCCGGCCCTGGAGTGGCTGGGCAAGCACATCACCATGCCGCCGGCCGCCTGAGAGTCGGAGCCGTAGCGCCGTCGCCGCACGCCGCAGCCGTACCGCCGGCACCACGCACCGCCGCCGTACGGCCGCCCGGGTGAGCCGTACCGCCGGCCGGGCGGCCGTACCGCCATCCGCCTGAAACCCGGCGGATCCGGCAGATCACACGCGCCTCACAGCCCCGTCTCACGGTTCTCTCAGCCTCGCCACGCACCGTATGGCGCATGACCACGAGCAGCTACACCCCTCCGGCCGGCGACCCGTGGCCCGAGGCCGCGAACTTCCCGCCGCCGGAGGCGCCGCAGCCGGACCCCGCCCGGACGGAGCCGGCGCCGCTCTTCCCCGGGCAGGCCCTGCCGCCCGTCGGCCCCAAGGGCCCCGCCACCTGGTCCGGGCGGCTGCGCACCCTGCCGGCCCGCGCCTGGCGCGGGCGCGCGGACGACCCGCGCTGGGTGCGCCCGGCCCTGCTGGCGCTGCTGGCCGCGACGGCCGTCCTCTACCTGTGGGGCCTGAGCGCCTCCGGCTGGGCGAACTCCTTCTACTCGGCGGCGGTCCAGGCCGGCAGCCAGAGCTGGAAGGCCTTCTTCTTCGGCTCGTCCGACGCCGGGAACTTCATCACCGTCGACAAGCCGCCGGCCTCGCTCTGGCCGATGGCGCTGTCGGCGCGGGTCTTCGGCCTCTCCCCCTGGTCGGTGCTGGCCCCGCAGGCGCTGATGGGCGCGGCCACCGTCGGCGTGCTGTACGCGACGGTGCGCCGCCGCTTCTCCCCGCTCGGCGGGCTGCTGGCGGGTGCCGCGCTGGCGCTCACCCCGGTGGCGGCGCTGATGTTCCGCTTCAACAACCCCGACGCGCTGCTGGTGCTGCTGCTGACGCTGGCCGCGTACGGCATGGTGCGCGCGATCGAGGCGGCGGGCACCCGGTGGCTGCTGTTCACCGGGGTCATGTTCGGTTTCGCCTTCCTCACCAAGACCCTGGCGGCCTTCCTGATCCTGCCCGCCTTCGCGGTGATCTACCTGGTCGTGGCGCCCACCGGCTTCTGGCGGCGGGTGCGGCAGACCCTGCTCGCGGGGGCGGCGATGGCGGTCTCGGGCGGCTGGTGGGTCGCCGTCGTCGAGCTGCTGCCCGCCTCGGCCCGCCCGTACGTCGGCGGCTCGCAGGACAACAGCTTCCTCTCGCTCACCTTCGGCTACAACGGCCTCGGCCGGGTGGACGGCAACGAGCGCGGCAGCGTCGGCGGCGGCAGCCGGCTCCCGGCCGGGGCGGACCTGGCGGGCGGCCCGATGCACAACGGCGGGCGCGGCTGGGGCTCGACCGGGATCACCCGGATGTTCGGCACCGACATCGGCGGGCAGATCGCCTGGCTGCTGCCGGCCGCGCTGATCCTGCTGCTGGTCGGCCTCTGGGCGACCCGCCGCTACGCCCGGACGGACAGCGCCCGGGCGGCGTTCCTGGTCTGGGGCGGCTGGCTGGTCTCCACCGCCCTGATCTTCAGCTTCATGTCCGGGATCTTCCACCAGTACTACACGGTGGCCCTGGCCCCGGCGGTCGCGGCGCTGGTCGGCATGGGTGTGGACGGACTGTGGCGGGCCCGGCACCGGCTGCCGTGGGCGCTGGTGCTGGCGGGCACGCTCGCGGTGACGGCGGTGTGGGCGTTCGTGCTGCTCGGCCGCAGCTCGGAGTTCCTGCCGTGGCTGCGCTGGGCGGTGCTGGTCGGCGGGCTGGTCGCGGCGGCGGCGCTGGTCGGCGGGCAGGTCGCCGGGCGGACCTCCGGCCGCACCGGTGCGCGGATCGCCTCGGTCGCGGGCCTGGTGGGCCTGGCGGCGGCGCTCGGCGGCCCGGCCGCGTACGCGGTGGACACCGTCAACAAGACGCACGGCGGCTCGATCGTGACCGCCGGACCGGATGTGAAGGGCGCGTTCGGGCCGGGCAGCGTCGGGCGCAAGGGGGCGCCGGGCTTCCCGGGCGGCCAGGCCCCGCGCGGGCAGAACGGCGGCGGCTTCCCGGGCGGCCAGGGCGGTTTCCCCGGCGGCTTCCAGGGCGGCAACGGCGCCGGGTCCGGCAGCGGCTCGGACCGCGCGAACGGCCGCCACGAGCGCGGTGCCGACGGCACGGGCAACCTCCCCGGCGCGACCGGCAACGACGGCACCGGCGGCACCGGCACCGGCGGCTTCCCCGGCGGCATGGGCGGCGGCGGCATGGGCGGCCTGCTCGGCGGCACCAAGGTGAGCGAGGAGGCCGCGTCCCTGCTCAAGGAGAACGCCGGCCACTACACCTGGGCGGCCGCCACGGTCGGCTCGCAGAACGCCGCCAGCTACCAGCTCGCCACCGGTGAGCCGGTGATGTCCCTCGGCGGCTTCAACGGCACCGACCCCTCGCTGAGCGTGGCGGGCTTCCAGAAGTACGTCCAGGAGGGCAAGGTGCACTGGTTCGTGGCCGGCGGCTCCCGGGGCGGCTTCGGCGGCGCGGGCGGCACGTCGGGCGGCGACGGGCAGCAGCAGTCGGAGAGCGCCCAGATCGAGGCGTGGGTGGTGGCGCACTTCACCGCCAAGACGGTCGGCTCGGCCACCTTCTACGACCTGACGGCCCCGACCTCCTGACCGCAACTCCCAAGGGGGCGTGCCGCGTTCGCGCGGCACGCCCCCTTCCGTACGCCCGGCCGGAGCCACTCGGCCGCGCAGCTCAGTCGGACCCGCAGACCGTCCCCGCCGCCGGCATCCGCCCGTCCAGCAGGTACCCGGCGACGGCCGCCCGGACGCACCCGCTCTTGTCGTACGCGGTGTGCCCGTCCCCCTCGCGGGTGAGCAGCACGCCGTGCTCCAGCCCGGCCGCCAGCCGCTGCGCCCACGGGTACGGGGTGACCGGGTCGCCCGTGGAGCCGATCACCAGGATCGGGGCGCTGCCGGGTGCCCGGACGGCGTGCGGGCGCTCGGGCGAACGGTACGGCCAGGACCGGCAGTCCGGGTCGAGCAGGGCGACGACGGGGGCGTGCCGGCTGGTCAGCGGGGCCCGGACGGCGAGGTCGGCGAGGGCTGCGCGCAGTTCCGCCTCGGTGGGCTGCGCCAGTGCGTCGGCGCAGGAGATGGCGGTGTAGGCGTCCGCCGCGGTCGCGTAACGGCCGTCCTCCGCACGGCCGTTGGAGCCGTCGGCGAGGGCGAGCAGGTCGTCCGCCTGGCCCTGGGTGAAGGCCGGTGCGAGGGCGTCGACCAGTCGGGGCCAGGAGCGGTGGCCGTCGTCGAGGACGTTGCGGGCGGCGTCCCAGCCGAGGGCGGCGGTGAGGGTGCGGCCGTCGGCGGCGCGCAGCGGGCGGGAGCGCAGGCCGTCGAGGAAGTCGGCGAGGCGCTGCGGGGCGGCGGCCGGGTCGGCGCCGAGCGGGCAGGTGCCCGGGTCGTCGGTGGCGCAGGCGGTGGCGAAGGCCCGGAAGGCGGTCTCGGCGGCGGCGGCCTGTTCGACGTTCAGCCCCATCGGGGGGACGCTGTGCTCGACGGCGCCGTCGAGGGCGAGCCGGCCGGTGCGGTCGGGGAACTCCTCGGCGTAGAGCGCGCCGAGGTGGGTGCCGTAGGAGAAGCCGAGGAAGTCCAGCTTGCGTTCGCCGAGGGCACCGCGCAGGACGTCGAGGTCGCGGGCGGTGTCGCGGGTGGCGAGGTGCGGGAGCAGGTCGGCGTGGGCGGCGCGACAGGCGTCGGCGAGGACCCGGCCGTGGTCGTAGGCCTGGTCGTCGGTGGCGTTCCACTGGTCGCGGGTGCGGTCGTCCAGGCAGTGGACGGGGGTGGTGGCTCCGGCGCCGCGCGGGTCGAAGCCGACCAGGTCGTAGCGTTCGTGCAGCTCCGGGTAGCCCTTCCAGCCCCAACGGACCGTGTCGACACCGGAGTTGCCGGGGCCACCGGGGTTGAGCAGGAGGGCGCCGAGCCGTCGGCGCGGGTCGGCGGCGGGCACCCGGGCGAGGGCGACGTCGATGGTGCGGCCGCCGGGGTCGGCGTAGTCCAGCGGCACGGTGAGGGTGGCGCACCGGACGGCGGCGGCGTCCCGGTCGGCGCCGTCCTGGTCGGGGCAGGGCCGCCAGTCGATCCGCTGGTCGTAGAACGCGCGCAGGGCCGGGGCGGTGGTGGCGGCGACCCGTTCGTCGAGCGGCGGGCGGCTGCCCGTACGGCCCGCGCCGCCCGCGCCGGTGCAGCCGCTCAGCAGGGCGAGGGCGGAGGCGACGGCGAGGGCGGGCAGGGCGCGCCGGGGGAACCGGACGGCCCCGGGGAGCCGTACGGAACGGGCGAGCCGTGCGGAACGGCGGGACCGGGGAGACCGGACGGACCGGGGGAACCTGGAGATCATCGGGGCCACCGCCCACGAATACCATCCGGTCCGTACCCGACCCGACCCGGGGTCGCACCACACCGGCCCCTCACATCCCGGAGGTAACGTTTCGTCAGCCGCCGCACTGCTGCAGCATGGCCTTCTTGTCCGCCTCGGTGACGGGCAGCTGGTACTTCAGCGAGACCTGGGCGAAGCGCACCGCGTAGGCGCAGCGGATCTCGGTGTTGGCGGGGAGCCAGGCGGCCGGGCCGGAGTCGCCCTTGGAGGCGTTCTGCGAGCCGTCGGCGGGGATCAGGTTGAGCGGGTCGTTGGCGATCTGGACGCGCTTGGTCTTCTCCCACTTGTTGGCGCCCATCTGCCAGTCGTAGGACAGCGGCATCACGTGGTCGATCTGGATCTTGCTCGCCTGCTGCTTGGTCCACTCGACGCTCTTGCCGGTGTACGGGTCCCAGATGGTCATCGCGGTGACCGTGCAGTCCGAGCCGTCCTTGTGCTCGACGCCGGTGCCGTCCCGGGCGAGCAGGTCGTTACGGGTGTCGCACTTGTTCCCGCCGAGCGGGACGCCCTCGACGTTGTCCGTCCAGGCGGGGCCGAACTCGTTGCGGTCGTAGCCGTCCTTGGTGCCGACGGCGGCGGTGGCGACCTTCGCTATCAGGTCCCGGCCGGCCTTCTGGTCCTCGGCGGTGGTCAGCGGCGCCAGGCCGGGCTTGGTGCCGTCCGGGTTCTGCAGCGGGCTGGTGCCCCGGCCCCCGGCGGGAGCGGCGGTGCCGCCGCCCTTGGAGGAGTTCGGCTTGTGGTCACGGCCGCCGATCAACCAGCCGACCAGCGCGAGCGCGCATATCAGGAACACGGTGGCGGCGGACAGGGTGGTGCGGCGGGCGGGCACGGGGAACTCCAGGAGTCAGGGGTGGGTTGACGGCGAACCAGCAGACCAGCCACCCCAAGAGCAGGTCAAGCCGACGCCACGGGGAGCCCCCGAGCATGTCGAAGCTCACACCGGCTCACGTCCGCTCACGCCTGCTCGGACCAGCTCGGACCGGGCGCCACCCCCGCGCCCCCGTCTCGCCCCTGCCCCCGCCCCCGCCCCCGCCTTGGCGCGCTACCCCCCGATCGCCGACATCGGACGGTCCGGCCGGACGAACTCCGCGCTGCCGATGGCGTGTCCGGGCCCCTTGCCCGCCACCGACACCCGCCAGGCCGCCTCCACCGCCGCGTCGTCCGCCCCGCCGCGCAGCAGCGCCCGCAGGTCCGACTCCTCCGTCGCGAACAGGCAGTTGCGCAGCTGCCCGTCGGCGGTCAGCCGGACCCGGTCGCAGCCCCCGCAGAACGGCCGGGTCACCGAGGCGATCACCCCGACCACCGCGTCCGTCCCCGCGATCCGCCACTCCTCGGCCGGCGCGCTGCCGTGCCGCCCCACCGGCACCAGCTCGAAGCGCTCCCCCAGCGCGGCCAGGATCTCGTCGGCCGTCACCATGGCCGACCGGTCCCAGGCCCCCTGCGCGTCCAGCGGCATCGACTCGATGAACCGCATCAGGTAGCCGTGCTCGACCGCGAAGGACGCCAGCTCCGCGATCTCGTCCTCGTTGACGCCCCGCACCGGCACCGCGTTCACCTTCACCGGCCCGAGCCCCGCCGCCCGGGCCGCGGCCAGGCCCGCCAGCACGTCGGCGAGCCGGTCCCGGCGCGTGATCGCCGCGAACCGCTCCGGGCGCAGCGTGTCCAGGCTGACGTTCACCCGCCCGAGTCCGGCCTCGCGCAGGGCGACCGCCGTCCGGGCCAGGCCGACCCCGTTCGTCGTCAGCGACACCTCGGCGCCCAGCGCCGCGATGCGCCCGACCAGCCCCGTCAGCCCCCGTCGCAGCAGCGGCTCCCCGCCGGTCAGGCGCACCGAGGACACCCCCAGCCGCCGCACCGCGACCCGCACCAGCCGCACCACCTCGTCGTCCGTCAGCACCTCGGGCCGGGGCAGCCAGTCCAGCCCCTCGGCCGGCATGCAGTAGGTGCAGCGCAGGTTGCAGCGATCGGTCAACGAGACCCGGAGATCGGAGTGGACCCGGCCGAATCGGTCCACCAGCGGGCGCGGTGCGGTGTTCATCGCCCCAGTACAGGCGGCGGGCGCCCGCAGGGCCAGCGGCCGAACCGCCGGGGAGCGGCCGCCACCTGCGGCTTCGCCTTGTGGAATCCCACAATGCGCGCCCCCGCCCCGGCCGGGCAGGCTGGGCCCATGCAGACTGCGCCGCCACCCGCCGGACACCCCCCGGCCGACGACCCGGCAGCCGCTCCGGACACCACTCCGGCCGGCGCCCCGGCCGCCGACCCGCAGGCCGCCCCGGTCGCCGCGCTGGTGCTCGCCGCCGGGGGCGGACGGCGGCTCGGCGGCCGGCCCAAGGCCCTGATCCGGTACGGCGGCCGGCCCCTGGTGGAGCACGCGGTGGCGGTGGTCCGGGCCGGCGGCTGCGCGGACGTCACGGTGGTGCTGGGCGCGGCCGGCGAGCGGGTCCGGGCCACCGCGCACCTGCCGGGCTGCCGCCTGGTGGCCAACCCGGACTGGGCGGACGGCATGGGCTCCTCGCTGCGGGCCGGACTGGCCGCGCTGCCCCCGAGCGCCCCGGCGGTGCTGGTGATGCTGGTGGACACCCCGGGCGTCACCCCGGCCGCGGTGGCCCGGCTGCTGGCCGCGCACCGGGCGGGCGCCGAGCTGGCCGCGGCGGCCTACGGCGGGCGGCGCGGGCACCCGGTGCTGATCGGCGCACGGCACTTCGCCGAGGCCGCCGCGGGCGCCTCCGGCGACGCCGGTGCCCGCGCCCTGCTGGCGGCCCACGCGGCGGACGTGACCCTCGTCGAGTGCGCCGACATCGCCGTCCCGGACGACCTGGACACCCCCGCCGACCTGGCCCGCTGGTCCGCCGGCTGACCCTCCTCCCCACGGGGGAGAACGCCTCGGCCCCGGCGCGGAGGCGTCCCTGATCCGTCCCTGAGGATTGCCCCATTCCGCGCCCATCGCCGGACATTTCGGGGAGCATGGGATTCGTCCCCGCCTACCGACACGGACGGAGCCCGCGATGGCCGGACTGCCCGACGACTTCACCGGACACGACCCCTCGCGGCCGGGGGCGGGCGGTGGCGCCCGGGCGATCCGCTGCCCGGCCTGCCGACGGGAGCACCTGTACGAGCCGCCGTCGCTGCCGTGCCCGTGCGGCGCCTCGCTCAAGGTGCCGCTGCTGCGCGGCGGGGTGCCGGTACAGGTGCGCTTCCGCTCCTGGGAGGACTCCTGGCTGAGCATGCGCTGCCCGCACTGCGGCCGTTCCGACCAGTGGCCGCAGCCCGAGTTCACCTGCAACTGCGGCGCGACCGTCCGGCTGCCGGTGGACCGCGCCACCCGCCTGGGCACCGGCACGGCCGCCCCGCTCGCCGCCCCCGGCCCGCAGACCTCCCGCCCCCACCCGACCCACCCGCTGGGCGCCCCGGTGCCCACCCCGCCCGCGCCGCCCGGCGCCTCCTCCGGCCGCTCCCGCCCGTTCCGCCACCGCGCCCCGTTCCGCCCGCACCCGGTGCGCACCTCACAGGACGCGGTGTTCACCGCCGCCCGCTACCTGGAGTGGCTCGGCTTCGACGACCTGGAACTGACCGAGGCGCAGGAGCGCGACGGGGTCACCCTGCTCGGCGGCCGGATGGTCGCCCAGGTCGACACCTGGACCGAGCCGGCCGACGTCAAGTCCGTGGAGTGCCTGTGGCTCCAGACCCTGCACGCCGAGGAGATGGCCGCCGCGATGTTCACCCTCGCGGGGTACTCGCACCAGGCCACCGTGCGCGGCGAACAACTGCTGGTCGCCCTGTTCAGCCTGGACCTGGCGGGCGTGCCGCAGCCCGCGAACGGCGCCGCCGAGGCCCTGATGGAGACCGGCTGGACCTCCTGACCGACCGGACGCCCCTCTAGATCATTTCCTTCGCGAAAGCAACAACCTCCGCTCGTGATCTGGTGCACAAGCTCACCCACGTGTTGAATTGCCGCCACAGCGCGGGCCTTTCGCCCTGCCGTTGCCATGTGCACGGGGCGTGGCGGCAGGGCCCCTCATGGGCAGGCCCGTGCCCTGCTGGATGGCGCACACAAGGAGGTGGCGTTGTCGGAGCACGGATGGGGCCCGAACGACCCGGACGGACAGGGGCGGGCGGCGACGGAGGAACCGGGCGACACCGTGTGGCGGCTGAGGTCCAGGGCGTGCTGGCAGGAGGCCGCCGAACTACTGCGCCCGGCTGCCGAGCGCGACCCGGAAGCGGCCCTCGGGCGGGCCGAACTCCTCATCGAACAGTGCCTGTTCACCGCGGCGAACTGGACCCCGGCGGAGCAGGCGCTACGGCTGGCGGAGGCCCTGGCGGTGGGCACCGAGCAGCGCGCGGCGGCGGCCTGCGCCCGAGGCTTCCTCGCGTACGTGGCGAGCGTGCTCGGCCCGCGGGACCGGCTGGACGAGGCCCAGGCCGCGCTCGGCCGGACCTCGGCCCTGCTGCCGCCGGACGCCCCGGGCCGCCCGCTGCTGGACTTCCGGCGCGGACTGGTCGCCGAGAACCTGCTGCGCGACCGCAGCGCGGCCTGGATCGCCTACCGCCGGGCGCACGACGGCGCCGGCGAACGCGGGGACGAACTGCTGCGCTCCTACACCTGGCGCCACCTGGCCGCCCTGGCGCTCTCCCGGGGGGACCGGGGGAACGCCCGGGAGGGCTTCGACGCCTCGTTGCGGCTGCGTGAGCAACTCGGCTTCACGGTGGGGGTGGCTCCGGCGCTCGCGGCGCTCGCCGAGGTGTCCGAGCCCGCCGAGGCCGCCCGGCTGCGCGCCGAGGCGACCCGGCTGGTGCAGGCCCTGGGCGGGGTGCCGGTCTGGCTCGCGCGCCAGTTGGGGCAGGCACGCCCCTCGGGAGCCGTTCGTACGCCGGGGCCTCCCCCGGACGGGCGCATCGCCGGCGAGACCCGGGGAACAATCAGCTAAGGTGAGCCTAACCTGGCCGGGGCGAGCAGTACCCCGGCCGGGTCGCCTTGCCGTTCCCCGGGCACCGCCATGCCCCGGTCCGGCCGCGCCCGGCGCGCCACGCCGCCGGGCACCGCCGGGCGGTCCATGGGCGGCCCCGGTCGACCCGATGGGGCCGTCCATGACCGCGAGCAGCACCAGGCCCGGCCCCACGCCGTGCGCCCCCCGCAGCACCGGGGCGCACGCCCCCTCCCCCACGCCGGCCGCTGCCGTCCCCGGCGCCCCTTCGTACCACCGGCTGACCGGACTCACCCCCGTCCTGGACGTGCGCTGCGCACCGCCCCGGCGCGGCGGCGGCTGGCTGACCGCCGCCGACCTGACCGACCGCCCCGAAGCGGTGCGCGAGCTGATCGCCCACGACGCCCGGCAGGGCCTCGCCCGCTACGGGCAGCCGCTGCGCCCGGACGTCGCGGCCGGGTTCGGACTGCACCGCTTCGTCTGGCCGGTCTCGCTGCTGTTCACGCTGCCGTGGTTCCTGGAACGGCGCGTCCCGCTGCTCACCCCCGCGGACGTGGCCCTGCGCCGACGGCCCGACGCGGTGGAACTCACCGTCCGTCCCACCGGGTTCGCCTGCCTGCCGGACGATCCGGCGGCCGGCTCGCCGCAGGCCCGTACGGCACCGGACGAGGAGGCGCTGGCCGCCGGGCTGCGCGGCGCGCTGGGCGGGTTCCTGGCCCCGGTCCTGGCCGCGTTCGGCCCGGAGGCGCGGCGCGGGCCCCGGGTGCTGTGGGCGATGGCCACCGACGCGGTGGTGGAGGGGCTCTGCTTCGCGGGCGGGCTGCTCGGGGAGGCGGACCGGGCCCGCGCCGAGCTGTCCGCACTGCTGGCGCCCGGTCCGCCGGGTGCGTCCGGCGCGCCCAGTACGCCCAGTACGTGCGGTGCGCCCGGTGCGCGTGACGCGCTCGACGCGCTCGACGCACCGGGAGGGCGTGCCGGGGACGCGTCCGCGCCCGGCGCGGTCGGGAGGCCCGCGCCCGCCCCGGCCCCCTTCACCCCGGGCGCCGGCTTCGCGCCCCCGGCGCCCGCCGACGGCGGCGCTCCGACCGCGGACCGGGTCCGGGCCAGTTGCTGCCTCGTCTACACCGTGGAACGGCAGGACATGTGCAACGGCTGCCCCCGCGTCATGCGGCGTTGACGAAAACCTGTCCGATTCCAGATCCGGAAAGCCCGGAATTTCAGGAACAATCCACGTTCAATAAGTCAGACAATCAGCTTGTCGCTGAGTCAGAAATCCCTCTCCCCAGCGCATTGACAGCAAATCGGTCATTCGCCCGCCGAGCATCCGCCATGATGGTCCCCGCCATCACGACGCAGGAAAGCGACGCAGAAAGCGAGGCTGGTTCCGGCGATGAAATTGTCCGACATACCGCTCGGGTGGGCCGTCACCGGAGTCGCGGGGCTGCTGGTCAGCGCGCTCCTGGTGGCCCTGCTCCGCAGCCGGGGATCCGCCAACACCGGCCCGGATTCCTGGGAGCGCTCCGAGGAACGGCGCCGCCGCAAGGAATCCCTCTACGGCGCCGCCTCGTACACACTGCTGTTCTGCTGTGCCGGTGTCGCGGCCGCGCTGTCCTTCCACGGGCTGGTCGGCTTCGGTGTGCAGAACCTGGGCCTGTCCGGCGGCTGGGAGTACCTCGTCCCGTTCGGGCTCGACGGTGCCGCGATGTTCTGCTCGGTGCTCGCCGTCCGCGAGGCCAGCCACGGCGACGCGGCCTTCGGCTCCCGGCTGCTGGTCTGGCTCTTCGCCGGTGCCTCGGCCTGGTTCAACTGGGTGCACGCCCCGCGCGGCTTCGGCCACGCCGGGTCCCCGCAGTTCTTCTCCGGCATGTCCCTCTCGGCGGCGATCCTGTTCGACCGGGCGCTCAAGCAGACCCGCCGGGCCGCGCTGCGCGAGCAGGGCCTGGTGCCCCGCCCGCTGCCGCAGATCCGCATCGTCCGCTGGCTGCGCGCCCCGCGCGAGACCTACGCGGCCTGGTCGCTGATGCTCCTGGAGGGCGTGCGCAGCCTGGACGAGGCGGTGGACGAGGTCCGGGACGACAAGCGGGAGCGCGCCTTGGACAAGGAGCGCCGCAAGCTGGCCGGGCGCCGCGAACGGGCCGAGATCCGGGCGATCAACCGCTCGCACAGCTCCTGGCGCCGCGGCGGCACCGCGCGGCAGCTGGAGTCCGGCCCGGAGTCGGCCATAGCCGGCGGGCCCGGGGCCGAACGGGCCGCCGGCGAACGGGCCGCCGGCGAACGGGCCACCGCCGAGCGCCCCGGGGTGGAGCGGTCCGCCGCGCCCCGCGAGGTGGGGTCCGCGGCGCCGAAGGAGGTCGAGCCGCCCGCCGAGGGCACCGTCGTCCAGCCCGGCCTGCCGGCCCGTCCGGAGCGGCGCACCATCGACCTCACCATGGAGGAGGACACCGTCACACTGCCCCGGCTTGACTCGCTGGAGCGCAAACTGAAGGACCTGGAGCAGCAGTTCGGCTGATGCCGCCGACCTGCCGGACAGGCCGGTGCTCCGGGGACCGCGACGTCCCCGGAGCACCGCACGCTCAGGCCGCGGCCGCCCCGCTGAGCTCGAACCACATCCGCTTGCCGGACCCGCGCGGCTCCACGCCCCAGGAGTCCGCCAGCGCCTCGACCAGCATCAGCCCGCGCCCGGAGGAGGCCTGCTCCCCCGGCGTCCGGCGGGTCGGCCACAGGTCCGACTCGTCCTCCACCTCGACCCGCAGCCGGGCCCGGCCGCCGTCCGCCTCCGGCTCCCGGTAGAGCCGGGCGGTGAACATGGCGTCCCGGTCGGTGTGCCGGATGGCGTTGGTGACCAGCTCGGAGGAGAGCAGCTCGGCGGTGTCGATGAACTCGGCGACGCCCCAGCGGCGCAGCGCGTCCCGCAGCTCGGCCCGGACCTCGGCGACCCGCGCCAGGTCGGCCTGGCCGATCCGGCGGCGCAGCTGCTGGGCGGCGAGACCGCCCGCCGGGCCGTCCCAGCGCAGGAGCAGCAGCGCTATGTCGTCCTCGCGCTCGTTGGAGTCGGCGGCCTGGGAGGCGATCCGGTCGGCCAGCTCCTCCAGCGGGTCGCGGGCGGACTCCCCGGCCGACGGCAGCGGGCGGGCGAGGGCCCTGGTGAGGCGGGCGATGCCCTCGTCCAGGTCCATGCCGCGCGCCTCGACCAGGCCGTCGGTACAGAGCACCACGGTCTCGCCCGGGTCGAGGCTGAACCGGGTGACCCGGTACTCCTGGTCCGGGTCGATGCCCAGCGGCAGCCCGCCGGCCACCGGCACCACGGCGGCGGTGCCGTCCGCACGGCGCACCACCGGGTCCAGGTGGCCGGCCCGGACGGCGTAGACCACGCCGTAGTCCACGTTGACCTCGGCGTAGGTGCAGGTCGCGAAGTGGTCGGTGTCCAGGTCGGCGAGGAAGCGGGAGGCGCGGGCCATCACGGCGGCGGGCGGGTGGCCCTCGGCCGCGTAGGCGCGCAGCGCGATCCGCAGCTGGCCCATGATCCCGGCGGCGTGCACGTCGTGGCCCTGGACGTCGCCGATCACCAGGCCGACGTGCCCGCCGGGCAGCGGCACCACGTCGTACCAGTCGCCGCCGATCTGCAGGCCGGAGCCGGCCGCGAGGTAGCGCACGGCGGTGGTCACGCCCGGGACGGACGGGACGGTGCGCGGCAGCATCACCCGCTGCAGGCCGGCCGCCAGCTCGTGCTCGGCGTCGTGCAGCCGGGCCCGGGCCAGTGACTGGGCGACCAGTCCGCCCAGGGTGGTCAGCAGGGTGCGCTCGTCGGCGTCCAGCTCGCGCTCGTCGTCGAAGCTGACCACGCAGACGCCGATCGCCCGGCCGCTGGCCACCAGCGGCAGGTACGCCCAGGAGCTGCGGCCGGTGCGGCTGGTCGGCTCCCACACCTCGGGGTAGTTCTCGCGGAAGTCCTCGCGGGTCGAGACGAACACCGGCGTGCGGTGCCGGAGCGCCTCGGCGGCCGGGTGGCCGGCCGGCAGCACGGTGCGGTCCCAGACCGCGAGGGAGTCGGTGCGGTAGCCGGAGGCGCCGAGGATCCGGGCCCGGCCGGCCTCGAAGGAGGCCAGCACCAGGCCGTCCGGCGGCAGCCCGGGCAGCGGCAGCTCGGTGAACACCCGGGCCACGTCACGGACGGTGACGGCTTCGGAGAGGGCGCGCGCCGCCTCCTTGATGAACCGGGAGCGCGCCTCCCGCAGGAGGGCCATCCGGTCGGCCCGGTCCCGCTTGTGCAGTTCGACGGTGGCGTCCCAGACGAAGCCCACCATCCGGGACGCGCGGCCGAAGGCGTCCGCGAGGACCCGGCCGCGGAAGCGCACCGCGCGCATGGCGCCGCTGGGCCCGACGGTGCGGTAGTAGGCGCCGCACTGGCCGAGCTCGGCGACGGCGCGCTCGACCCGGCGGCGCACCACCGGCGCGTCCTCGGGGTGCAGCAGGGCCAGGAAGGAGGTGGCGGTGCGGTCGAAGCGGGCCTGCCCGGAGGCGTCCAGGCCGATGATCGCGCAGGCCCGCGGGTCGCCCTCCAGGACGTCCCGGCGGATGTCCCAGTCGAAGGAGCCGATGCCGTTGGCGGCCATCGCCGGCTCCAGCCAGTCCGGCATGGTGTCGGCGGAGGCGGGCGGCAGTCCGCCGGACAGCACGGGCGCCAGACGGGCGGCGGCGAGGCTGGGGGACGGGCGCACGGCCGGGGTCCGCCGGGTCGACTGAGCGGGCGGCCGGGCCCGGCCGGTGCCGGTCGGCTGCTCGGCGGTGCGCTGGTCCGTGACGCGCTGCTCGGCGGTGCGCGGTTCTGCGGTGCGCGGTTCTGCGGTTCTGGGTTCCACGGCTCGCGGCTCGACGGCGGACGCGCCGGGAGGGAGCGCCGGCCCCGGCGACTCGGGCTCAGTGGGCATGCTGCTCCTGCCGCTGCCGTGGGCGGACCGCGCCGACCGTCCGGACGGGCCGCCTGGCGGTGAGATGGGTGAAGCTGGATGGGACGGTGCCGACGGACGGTGGCCAGTCGAGGTTCGGTCTCCCCGCTGCTTCCCGCACGTGGACACACATTCCCACCATCCTGGCCAATGTTCGGCCCAGCGGCAATGCCAACGGGCCGGAAATCTTCCGTTCCGCCTTCTGTTCAGGGCTTGCTTCGACAGCGAATCAATCGATGACGAACAATCGTACGGGCCTCGCGAACGGATACGCCCGATCGAACCGACCGATCCGGACCGACCGATCCGGACCTGCCGTAGGCCCGGGCCCGGGCCTACGGCAGGGCGAGCTCGAACCAGGTGACCTTGCCGTCCCCTCTCAGCTGCACGCCCCAGGAGTCCGCGAGCGCCTCCACCAGCAGCAGGCCGCGCCCCGAGGTCGCGTACTCGGCCTCCGGATCGCGCCGGCGCCCGGGCAGCCGGCTCGTGCCGTCCTGCACCTCGATGCGCAGCCGGTGGTCCGAGCCGAGCACCGCGTCGAACACCGCGCCCTTGGTGGTGTGCAGCAGTGCGTTGGTGACCAGCTCGGAGGAGAGCAGCTCGGCGGTGTCGGACAGCTCCGACGCCCCCCAGTGGCTCAGCGCCGAGCGCAGCCGGCGCCGGACCGCGCCCACCGCGACCAGGTCGGCCGGGTCGAGCGTCAGGTGCAGCCGCCGATGCAGCGCGCACCCGGGGGCCGGTGTACCCGGCAGGCCCGGACCGCCGGCCCCGGCAGGCCCGGAGGCCCCGGCCGCCCCCGGTACGCCGGCGGGCCCTGCCACGCCGGTCGCCCCGGCGCCGCCGAGCCGGCCCTGGACCGGCCCGGACCGGTAGGCGTCGCCCGAACTCGTCCGCTGCCGCGGGAATCGCGACTGACCGTCCATCACCACATGCCCCCGCCCTGGAATCCGGGCCCCCGCCTCCGGATCCCCCGCCGGCCGGGTGGCCCCCTCGATCTGACCACCATCCTCATGCCCAGTTGACGGCGTTTGCAACAGTGTGCGTCCGATCACGTGGGGTGAAAGGGGCACGGGAAGGTTCACGTGATCCAACTGCTCGCGCCGGACAGGTTTGCTGAGCGCAGAGGCACTTTTCGAACCCGCCGCTGCCCGATCCCGCGCACACCCGGCGCCCGTACGGACCGTGCGCCCGCCTGCGCGCCCCCTGCCCCGCTCCCCGGCCGCCTCCCGCTCGCCGTCCGTCCGCCGCTCGTCCGCCCAGGGCCCGCTCACCCCCATCCCCCGCCCAGGGGGCCGAACCCGCGCGGAGCGGCAACGCTGGACAGGGCGGCCCGGTCCGGGTTCAATGGCCCGAGATGTTTGAACGGCGTTCTAACATCACTCCCAGGAAGCCCGGGCCCCCACCCGGGCCCCACCCAGGCCTCACCCGAATCCCCCCACCCCCGAGCCCCCGAGCCCCCGAGCCCCCTCCCCGGCGACCGTGAGCGAGGAACCGTGCGACTGACCCCCACCGAGCGGGACCGGCTGCTGATCTTCACGGCGGCCGAGCTGGCCCGCACCCGCCGCGCCCGGGGCGTACGCCTCAACATCCCCGAGGCCACCGCCCTGATCGCGGACACCGTCTGCGAGGCCGCCCGCGACGGCCGGCGCCTGGCCGAGGCCGTCGAGGCCGGCCGCTCCGTCCTGACCGCCGACGACGTGCTGCCCGGCGTGCCCGACGTGGTCACCGTCGTCCAGGTCGAGGCCGTCTTCGACGACGGCACCCGCCTCGCCGTCGTCAACGACCCGTTCCGGGGCGCCGGCTCGCTCGGCGACGAGGCCCCCGGCGGCGCGCTGCCCGGCGACGGCGCCGGCTACGACCCGGTCGAGGAGACACTGCTGCTCCCCGTCCACAACACCTCCGGGGTGCCGATCTCCGTCACCTCGCACTTCCACTTCTTCGAGGCCAACCCGCGGCTCGCCTTCGACCGCGCCGCCGCGTACGGCACTCACCTGGCCGTCCCGGCCGGCTCCTCGGTGCGCTTCGACCCGGGCGCCACCGTCGAGGTCGGCCTGGTCCCGATCGGCGGCGAACGGGTCGCGATCGGCTTCGCCGGGCTCGTGGACGGCCCCCTGGACGCGCCCGGCGCGAAGGAGGCAGCGCTGGCCAAGGCGCGCGCGACCGGCTACCTGACCGGCTTCGACGACTCGGAGGTGCCGTCGTGACGGCCATCACCCCCCACGACTACATCTCCGTCCACGGCCCGCGCGCCGGCGACCGGATCCGGCTCGGCGACAGCGGCCTGATCGTCCGCGTCGAGTCCGACTCCCAGGCGCCCGGCGACGAGTTCCTGGCCGGCTTCGGCAAGACCGCCCGCGACGGCCTGCACCTCAAGCCCGCCGCCGTCCGCGACACCTGCGACGTCGTGATCAGCAACGTGCTGGTGATCGACGCGGTCCAGGGCATCCGCAAGACCTCGATCGGCCTGATCGGCGGCCGGATCGCCTCGATCGGCCGGGCGGGCAACCCCGACACCCTCGACGGGGTGGACGTGGTCGTCGGCACCGGGACGACGATCGTCTCCGGCGAGGGCATGATCGCCACCGCCGGCGCCGTCGACACCCACGTCCACCTGCTCTCGCCGCGGATCATGGAGGCCTCGCTGGCCTCCGGCGTCACCACGATCATCGGCCAGGAGTTCGGCCCGGTCTGGGGCGTCGGCGTCAACTCGCCCTGGGCGCTGCGCCACGCGTTCAACGCCTTCGACGCCTGGCCGGTCAACATCGGCTTCCTCGGCCGCGGTTCGTCCTCCGACCCGGCGCCGCTCGTGGAGGCGCTGGCCGAGGGCGGCGCCTCCGGCTTCAAGGTGCACGAGGACATGGGGGCGCACACCCGCGCACTGGACACCGCGCTACGGGTCGCCGAGGAGTACGACGTCCAAGTCGCCCTGCACACCGACGGGTTGAACGAGTGCCTGTCCGTCGAGGACACCCTCGCGGCGCTGGAGGGCCGGACCGTCCACGCCTTCCACATCGAGGGCTGCGGCGGCGGACACGTCCCCAACGTGCTGAAGATGGCGGGCGTGCCGAACGTCATCGGCTCCTCCACCAACCCCACCCTCCCGTTCGGCCGGGACGCGCTCGGCGAGCACTTCGGCATGATCGTCTCCGCGCACGACCTCAAGGTCGACCTGCCCGGCGACGCCGCCATGGCCCGCGACCGGATCCGGGCCGGCACCATGGGCGCCGAGGACGTGCTGCACGACCTCGGGGTCATCGGGATCACCTCCTCCGACGCCCAGGGCATGGGCCGGGCCGGCGAGACCGTCCGCCGCACCTTCGCCATGGCCGGGAAGATGAAGGCCGAACTCGGCCCGCTCGACGGCACCGGCTCGTACGGCACGACGGAGGGCGGCGACGACAACGAACGGGTGCTGCGCTACATCGCCAAGCTGACCATCAACCCGGCCATCGCCCACGGGCTCTCGCACGAGGTCGGCTCGATCGAGATCGGCAAGCTCGCCGACATCGTGCTGTGGCGGCCGGACCACTTCGGCGCCAAACCGCAACTCGTCCTCAAGTCGGGCTTCCCCGCGTACGGCGTGACCGGCGACCCCAACGCCTCCACCGACCGCTGCGAACCACTGGTCCTGGGGCCCCAGTTCGGCGCCCACGGCGCGACCGCCGCCGACATCTCGGTCGCCTTCGTCGCCCAGGCCGCCGCCGACGGCGCCTACCTCGACTGCCCCGCCGACGGACTGCCCACCCGCCGCCGCCGCGTCGGCGTCCGGGGCACCCGCGGCATCGGCCCCCGCGACATGGTCCGCAACGCCCGCCTCGGCCGCGTCGACGTCACCGAGACCGGACTGGTCTCCCTGGACGGCTCGCCACTGCGCTCCGAACCGGCCGACAGCGTCCCGCTCAGCCGCCTCTACTTCCTCTGACCCACCGCCGGCCTGCCGCCGGACCTCTGCCGGACCTCCTTCGTACTCCTTCGTAATCCTCCGAACTCCTCTGACCCGTATAGGACTTCACGATGACCACCCCCACGCCCGCCTCGCTCGGCTACCGGATGCCCGCCGAATGGCACCCGCACGACCGCACCTGGATGGCCTTCCCCACCACCAACCCCACCTTCGACAGCCCGGAGGCCCTGCACGCCGCCCGCCAGGCCTGGGCCGCCGTCGCCGACACCATCGTCGGCTACGAGCCCGTGACGCTGATCGTCAACACCGGTGAGACGGACGAGGCCCGCAAGTACGTCTCCGAGCGGGTCGAGATCGTCGAGCGCCCGCTGAACGACGCGTGGATGCGCGACATCGGCCCGTCCTTCCTGATCGACGGCAAGGGCTCGGTCGCCGCCGCCGACTGGATCTTCAACGGCTGGGGCGCGCAGTCCTGGGCCCGCTGGGACAAGGACGAGCAGATCGCCGAGCACATCGGCGAACTGACCGGGGTCCGGCGCTTCGCCTCCCGGCTGATCAACGAGGGCGGCGGCATCCACGTCGACGGCGAGGGCACCGTACTGGTCACCGAGACCGTCCAACTCGGCGAGGGCCGCAACGCCGACTGGACCAAGGAGGAGGTCGAGGCCGAGCTGCACGCCTTCCTCGGCACCACCAAGGCGATCTGGCTGCCGCGCGGACTCACCCGCGACTACGACGAGTTCGGCACCCGCGGGCACATCGACATCGTCGCCTCCTTCGTGCGCCCGGGCGTCGTGGTCGCCCACGTCCAGCCCGACCCCTCCCACCCGGACCACGAGGTCTGCCGGGAACTCGTCGCCGTCCTGCGCGCCTCCACCGACGCGCGGGGCCGGCAGCTGGAGGTCATCGAACTGCCCGCCCCCACCGTCCTGCTGGACGAGGACGGCGAACCGGTCGACTACTCCTACATCAACCACTACGTGGCCAACGGCGCCGTGATCCTCTGCGCCTTCGCCGACCCCCGCGACCAGGAAGCCGCCGCCATCCTCGGCCGCGCCTACCCGGGCCGCACCGTCGAACTCGTCGACGCCCGCGAGATCTTCGCCAACGGCGGCGGCATCCACTGCATCACCCAGCAGCAGCCCCAGGCGTGACCCCGGGGTGGCCGGAGCGGGAGCCGCCGCCCCCGCTCCGGTAACCTCCGAACCTCCGTCCCACCGAGGGAGCACCACACATGGCGGACCCCCGCCCGCGCCGCCCGGCACGCCCGCGCGAGGAGGTCTTCGCCACCGCCCGGGCCGCGATCGCCGAACACGGGCTCGCCCGACTCACCATGGCCGGGCTCGGCAAACAGCTCCAGATGAGCGCCGGACACCTGCTCTACTACTTCGGCAGCAAGGACCAACTGCTGCTGGAGACCCTCCGCTGGAGCGAGGACCAGCTCGGCGCCCGCCGCCGCGACACCCTCGCCGACCGCACCCTCGACCCCTGGCAGCGCCTCGACGCGTACCTGCGCCTCTACCTGCCCGAAGGGGCCGGGGACCCGCGCTGGATCCTCTGGGTCGAGGTGTGGGGACGCTCCCCCGCCAGCGCCGAGATCCGGCAGGGGCAGCAGGAGATCGAGGCGCCCTGGCAGGCCGACCTGGTCGCCCTGATCGAGGACGGCACCGCCACCGGGCACTTCACCCCGGGCCCCGCCGCCGACCGCGCCACCCAGATCCGCGCCCTCCTCGACGGCCTCGCCGTCCCCATCGCCATCGGCCTCCCCGACACCCACCCCCCGACCGCCCTCACCCAGGCCACCACCGTGGCCGGCATCCTCCTCCGCACCTGAGCGCGGCTCGGGGGCGGGGGCGGGGGAAATATGTAGACCGGTCTACTGATTCGCCCCTCCACCGGGCCCAGCCACCCCGCACCTGCACCCCGACGCCGCACCCGCACCCGCACCCGCGGCCACACGCGCGCGAGAAGTCGGCCAGTCCGACTTCTCGCGCAGCCCGCTGCCGCGCTTCTCCGTGCGGTGCGGCGGGAGGAAAAATATGCAGACCGGTCTACTGATTTAGCTGTGAGCCACAGATTGCCGGGTAGCCGAATGGCCACGTGCACAGGAAGTCGACCTGCCCGACTTCCTGCGCAGCGACCGTCATCCGCTCCAGCAAAATAGGTAGACTGGTCTACTAATTTTTCCCTCTCGCAGGCGCGGCCGCTCCGTACGTGACGCCCTGCTCGCGCGAGAAGTCGGCCCGTCCGACTTCTCGCGCAGCCGGTGCCGTGGGAGGGGTCCAGGAAATATGTAGACCGGTCCAGAGATTTTTTCCCGGGCCGCTGCTGGAGCCCCGGCGCAGAAAGTCGGCCTGGTCGACTTCCTGCGCACAGGTCCGCTCGCCGGGCGGGGCCGGGCGGGACGTGAGGCGTGAGGCGTGGGGAGCGGTCTGCGGTCACTCGGTCCAGATGGCGGCGGCGGTGCGGTCGTCGGCGTAGCCCTTGGCGCGTACCTGGACCTGGCGCAGGAAGTCGACGGTGCCCGGGGGGTGCGGGTGGGCCCAGTGGGTGGAGAGGAAGTGGGCGACGGCCGGTTCGTCGGCGATCGGGCGGGCCAGGCCGGGGGTGCAGAGGAGCAGGATGTCCCCCAGGGTCGCCGGGACGAGCCGGAAGCGGAACGGCCGCGGGTCCGGGACCGGGGCCTCGGCCACCGGCGGCTGACCGTCCGGGTGGTGCAGCAGCCGGGCCGCGTACGCGTCGATCCAGTGGCCGGAGCGCAGCAGGTAGAGGCCGCCCGGGCCGACGCCGAATGCGGCCCGGTAGCCGGCCTCCGGGTCCAGCGACACCATCAGGCAGTGCAGCGACGCCGGTGACGGGGTGTCGTCCCCCTCCCCCCGGGGCGCCAGCGCGCGCAGCGGGGCGGCGGCACCGGTGGCCAGCCGCTGGAGGCCGTAGCGGAGCCGGTCCCGGGCGCCGTCGCGCAGGTCGGCGGCCAGTCCGGTCCGGCTGCGTCCGATCGCGGCGGCGAGTTGGCGGCACGCCTCACCGGCGGCGGTGGCGACGGCCTCCGGGGTGACCGCGTCGTCCTCGGCCCCGCCGGTCCGTTCGAAGCCGCCGAGGACGGCGAGCAGCAGTCCGTCGGGCCCGTCGCCGAACCGGGTGACCAGCAGGGAGTCCCGGCGCGGCTCGCCCCGGTAGCGCGCGGAGTCGCCCCGGACGGAGACGGCCCGCAGCACGGACGGCCCGTACTGCGCCCCCTCCAGCACGGTGTCCGGTACGAGCGAGCGGAGCGCGCCCGGGTCCGCCTCCGGTACGGACGTCGGCTCGGGCCCGTACGTCGGGGGGCGCTCGCCGACGTGCGGGACGGCGGCCCCGCCGTCGGCGAGCGGCGCGCGGACGGCCAGACGGGGGTCGGGGATGGTGGCGGTGGGAGGCAGCGGCTCCGGGGCGGGCTCGGGCGCCGGGGCATGGTCGGGCTCGGGTTCCGGGGCCGGGGCCGAGACGGGTTCTTCGGCTGCCACAGGCGCTGCGGGCGCTACGGGCGTTTCGGCGGCGGGCTCGGGCTCGGGAGCGAGTTCCGGCTCCGGCTCAGGAGAGAGTTCCAGCTCCGGCTCGGGAGCGAGTTCCGGCTCGGGCTCCGGCTCGGGAGCGGGCGGCGGGGTGGGCTTCTCCAGCGAGAGTGGCTCCGCCTCCGGCTCCGGAGCGGGCTCTGCCGCCAGCGCCGGCGCCGGCTCCGACTCTGTCACGGGAACCGGGGCCGGCGCGTCGTCGGCGGGCGAGGGCGCCTTGGACCGGGGGGTCTCCGTGGGCGTCCGCTGGCGCCCGATCCCCTCCGCCCCGCCGATCACACCGACTGCGGTGTCGAACCAGTCGTCCAGGATGTCCCGGCTGTCCGACGCCACCGCCTGCACCGGTTCCGGCTCGGACGCCGACTCCGGCTCCGACACCGGCTCCGAGACCGGCTCCGACACTGGTTCCGGCTCGGACACCGGTTCCGGCTCCGCCGACCGCTGCTGTCCGATGAGCCCGGCCGCCGTGTCGAACCAGTCGTCGACGCTGCCGTCCCCCGGGTCCGCGTCCGGGGTGTCCGGGAGGGTGCCCGCCGGGCCGTCGTAGACGGTGTCCCACCAGCCGTCGTCGGGCCGGTGGGGCTGTGCGGGTGCACCCTGTGCGCTCATCTGGCGGCTCCTGGTGGGTCAGTGGTCGCGCCGCCCCCGGCGGGCCGAGCTCGACGTCATTGTTCTCCACGTGCAACGACCCTGTCCGGGTTTCGACGACAACCGGTCACCCATCGGATCATCCCGGCCACCGCGCCGACCTGCCGGTTCGTCGGCCGCGCGGCGTGGGTGCGGGCGGGGTCGTCACCGCCTGGTTCGTTTCCGTTCCGTCCGTGCTTGCCGGATGTGCCCGGAGCAGGGTGTTTCCTGGTCATCCGGGCACGTCGGCCCCTGAAAATGAGGGCCGATGGGGGGCATCGCTTCACTCGTTCGGCTGATTAAATGTGCGCATGACCGCGTCGGCCCCCAGCTCACCCCGACCGGGGAGGGCCGCACCGGCGGGCCACCCGGTGGGTGCGCTGTTGGTCCTGCTGATCGTCGCCCTGTTGACGATGCTGCCCTGCGCGGGCCAGGCGAAGGCGTTGGACGGGTCCGCCCATCCGGTGCCGGCCCCGGCTCCGGTCAGCGCCGTCTCCGTCATCAGCGTCGAGGTAGCGACCGGACAGGCGCCCCACTCCGGCCACGCCGCGCAGACCACCAGGCCCGCCAGGGCCGCGAAGCTCGCCGAGCCCGAACCCGAGCCCGAGCCCCGGACCGAGCCCCGGCCCGGGGCCGAGCCCGCAACCGGCAAGGCCGCGAAAGCCGCACAGGCTGCAAAGGCCACGCAGGCCACGCAGGCCACGAAACCTTCGAAGGCCTCCGAGCACCACCGGATCGCCGAGGACCAGGGTCACTGGATCCTCTGCACCGCCGACGGCGAGCCCCCGCGCAACAACGGCTGCTCCAGCCACCCGTTCTGCCCGCAGGACGCCCAGCTGCCGAATCCGCCGCCGCACCCGCAGCCCGCCGTGACCCCGGTGACCCAGCCCGCGCCCGAGGCGCTGCCCCGGGTGGCGCCCGCCGGTCTGCTGGACGGTTCGCACCCGGTGCCCGACCTGCACGAGCTCCAGGTCCACCGGTCCTGAGCGGAACCCACCGCCGGCCCTGCCGCCGGCGGATCCGCCCTGCCCCACACTCCAGCTGACCGCTGCCACCGACCGGTGCGCGGCGGGGACAAGGACACCACCATGGGTTCCGCATCGAAGCAGTCCAACAAGTCCGGCGGCAAGCAGGTCGGTCTCGACCGCCGCGCCCGGATAGCCGAGCTGCGCGCCGTCGAGCAGCGCCGCGACCGCCGCAACAAGATCATCGCCTCGGTGGCGGCCGGCGTACTGGTGGTCGGCGCGATCGCCACCGGCACCTGGGTCGTCATGGACCAGAACCAGAAGAAGAAGGACAAGGAAGCCGCCGCCAACGCGGACATCCCGGGCGTGAAGACCTTCGGCGACCTGACCCGCAACCACGTCAAGGACAAGGTCACCTACCCGATGACCCCGCCGGTGGGCGGCGACCACAACGCCATCTGGCTGGACTGCATGGGCCACGTCTACGACCAGCCGGTCGAGAACGAGCGCGCCGTCCACTCGCTGGAGCACGGCGCGGTCTGGGTGACGTACAACGGCAAGGCCACGCCGGACGACATCAAGACGCTGTCGGACAAGGTCAAGACCACCCCGTACTCGCTGATGAGCCCGTACCCGGACGAGCAGGGCACCATCACCCTGAACGCCTGGAGCACCCAGCTGATCGTGGACAGCGCCAGTGACCCCCGGGTGGGCCAGTTCTTCACCAAGTACGTCCAGGGCAAGCAGACCCAGGAGCCCGGCGCCTCCTGCACCATGGGGCAGATGTGACCGGCGGCGCGGGCTGCCCGGAGGGGGCCGCGGCCGAGGACGCCCTCGGGAAGGCGGCGGAGGCCGTCACCGGGGCCGCCACCGCCGAGGACGGTCCGACGACCGCCCCCCGCCGTCGGCGCATGTGGTGGCCGGCCGCGCTGGCCGCCGCCGTGGCGCTGGCGCTCGGGGTGCCGGCCCTGGTGGCCGGCGGGACCTCCGCCTCCGGCACCTCCCTGTCCGTCCCGGCGGACGACTCGCCGGAGGCCGGGTTCGCCCGCGACATGGCGACCCACCACCAGCAGGCGGTGGACCTGTCGTTCGCGGTCCGGGACCGCACCAGCGACGAGCCGACCCGCACCCTCGCCTTCGACATCATCAACACCCAGGCCAACCAGCGCGGGATGATGATGGGCTGGCTGGACCAGTGGGGGCTCACCCAGCACTCGGGCGCCAAGCCGATGGCGTGGATGAAGATGGGCCACGACTACCAGGCGCACGACGGTTCGCTGATGCCCGGGATGGCCACCAATACCCAGATCGCGAAGCTGCGTTCGCTGAGCGGCCGGGACGCCGAGGTGTTCTACCTCCAGCTGATGATCGAGCACCACAAGGGCGGCGTCGAGATGGCCCAGGGCTACGTGGACCTGGCCAGGAACGACACCGAGAAGCGGCTCGCGCAGTCGATGGTGATCGCCCAGACCTCGGAGGTCCAGCTGATGACCGACATGCTCCAGGAGCGCGGCGCCGCCCCCGGCGTGCCCGCCTCCTGACCGGGCGCACCCACCGCCCGGACCAGCCCGTCCCCGGCTTGCCCCCCGGTTTGCCCCCGCCCGAAACGCTCGTTCCCCGGACGGCCGGGGCTCGGCCGACGGTCCCGTACCGTCCCCGCCGAGCCCCGGCCGTCCGCCGTTCCAGTCCCGCGGAGACCCTCGCATGACCCCCGACGCACCCGGTGCCCGCACCGCCCCCTCCGGCTCCCGCGCCCCTGGCTCCCGCGCCTCCGTCGCCCGGGCCTCCGAAGCCCCCTGGCTGATCGCCGGGCTGGGCAACCCCGGCCCGTGGTTCCGGCTCACCCGGCACAACGCGGGCTTCCTGGCCGTCGACCGGCTGGCCGAGCGGCACGGCGTCCGCTTCCGCCGGCGCGGCCTCGCCACCCTGGTCGCGGAGACCGAGGTGGACGGCCGGACGGTACTGCTGGCCAAGCCGCTGTGGTTCATCAACCTGTCCGGCCGCCCGGTGGCCGGGCTGCTGCGCCGCTACGGCGTGCCGGTCGAGCAGTTGGTGGTGGTGCAGGACGACCTGGACCTCGCCTTCGGTGCGGCCAAGCTCAAGCGCGGCGGCGGGCCCGGCGGCCACAACGGGGTGCGTTCGGTGGGCGAGGTGCTCGGCACCCGCGACTTCGTCCGGCTGCGGTTCGGCATCGGACGGCCGCCGAAGGGGCAGAGCATCGGCGACTTCGTGCTGAAGAAGTTCTCGGACGACGAACTGGCCGCGATGCCGGGCGAGTTGGACCGTTGCGCGAACGCCCTGGAGACCCTGGTCCGGCTCGGCCTGAACCGGGCCCAGGACGCCCTGAACGCCCCCGCCGCCCAGGAACCGCCGACCCGGGACTCCCAGACTCAGGAACCGCCGGCTCAGGAACCGCCGGCCCCGGAACCATCGGCCCCGGAACCCGTGGTCTAGGAACCCGCGCTCCGGGGTGGCCGGGTGAGCAGCGCCGCCGCCGCCGCGACCACGGAGAGGAGCAGCAGCACCGTCCGCCCACCGGACGCAGCGCCCGCCAGGTGGACACCGAGGACGGACAGCGCCATGCCGAGCGCCGTACCCAGGCTGCGCGCCATGTTCACCATGCCGCCGCCGACCGCCGAGCACTCCGCCGGTATCGCCCGCATCACCAGCGCGTTGTTGGCGGGCAGCAGCAGGCCCAGCCCGTACCCGGCGACCAGCAGCGGGGCCGCCGACGCGGCCGAGGGCGGCAGCAGCGCGAACAGCAGCAGCCCGCAGGCCGCGAGGGCCGCGCCGAAGCGGCACCTGGTGACGTCCGACCAGCCCCGGGGCAGCAGCCCGCCGCCGACCGTCGCGGCGAACGCGAACGCGGCCGGCAGCAGGGTGACCAGCAGTCCCGCCCGGGCCGTCGAGACGCCCGCGCCGGTGAGCAGTACGGGGCCCAGCACCAGCGGGCAGAACAGCAGCAGGTAGCCGATCAGGGCCACCGCCAGGCCGGACCGCACGCCCGGGGTGTTGACCAGCCCGGGTGCCAGGATCGGCCGGGCGGCCCGCCGCTCCTGGCGCACCAGCGCCGCCGTGAGCACGGCGGCCGCGAGGAACAGGGCGGCGACGGCCCAGCCGGGCAGCGGCAGGCCGGAGGCGGCGGACAGGGCGAGCAGCAGCGCCGTGGTCGCGCCGGTGAGCAGCAGCATCCCGGGCAGGTCGAACCGGGCGTCGTCCGGCCGCCGGGACCGGAACCGGGCTCGGGGTCGGGGTCGGGGTCGGGGCAGAGGCTGGGACTGCGGCCGGGGCGCGCCGCCCGTCCGGGGCCGGGGCACGACGGCCGGCCAGGGCACGACGGCGCCGCCCGGCCGGTCCGTCCGAGTGCGGGGCAGCAGGTACCAGCCGGCCAGGATGCCGAGCACGGCGATCGGCACGTTGACCCAGAACACCCAGCGCCACGAGGCGTGTTCGACCAGCAGCCCGCCGACGCTGGGCCCGAGCGCCAGTCCGAGGCCCTGGGCGGCGGCCTGGATGCCGAGCGCGCGCCGCATCGCGTGCCCGGGGACGCCGCGCGCGACCAGGGCCACGCTGTTGGCCTGCATCATCGCCGCGCCGACGGCCTGGAGGGCGCGGCAGCCGACCAGGATCCAGAGGCCGCCGGCGAATCCGGCGCCGAGTGAGGAGAGGCCGAAGACGGCGAAGCCGCCGATGTACATCGTCTTGCGGCCGACCAGGTCGGACAGCCGGCCGATCGGGGCCAGCAGGGCGACCAGGACGAGCAGGTAGGCGAGGGCGACCCACTCGACGGCGGCGAAGCCCGCGTCGAAGTGGCGGCCGATGGCGGGGAAGACCAGGGCGATGACGCTGGCGTCGAGTTGGCCGAGGAAGGCTCCGAGGCAGACCGTGCCGACGGCCAGCCAGTGGGCGTGGCGCCAGTCGGCGATGCCGCGCGGCCGGGGCCGCTCGGTGAGCAGCCGTGCGGCGAGGGCGGTGGCGGTCATGTCACGAATATATCGGATGCAGACATGTTCTTTCTACGAGCAGATCGCCATACGATACGAAGCGTCTCGCCGTCCGCCCACCCCCCGTCCGAGGGGCGGACCACGCCCCCGGAAGGGCCCGTACCAGGCGATACGCTGTCCGCCATGCCGTCGTCACCGCACGTTCCCGACCCCGCCACCGAAAGCCCGGACCCGGCGGTCGAGCACGCACGGCGGCTGACCGACACCGTCACCCGGCTTCGCCGCGCCCTGCGCAGCAGCATCCGCACCGACTACCCGTGGGAGTCCCTGCCGATGGCGCAGGTCGAACTCCTCCAGACCCTCGCCGCCGCACCCCTGCGGGTCGGCGAACTGGCCGCCCGGCAGCGGCTCGCCCCCAACACCGTCAGCGGACTGGTCGGCAAGCTCCTCGAAGCCGGCTTCGTGGACCGCCAGGCCGACCCTGGCGACCGCCGCACCGCCCGGATCGCCCTCACCCCCGCCGGCCGGCGCCAGCTGGACGACTGGCAGCACGCCCACGAGCGCCGCATCGCCGGCGCGCTCCGCACCCTCGACCCCGCCGACCGCGAGGCCGTCGTCCACGCCCTGCCCGCGCTGGAGCAGCTCGCCCGCGCCCTCGCACAGCCGGGAACCGGCACCGACCAGGGCTGAACCCGCCCGGGGCCACCGGCTCCCGGCTCCCCTGCCTGCCTCCCTACCGCCCTACCGCCCCGCCGCCCCGGAAACCGCTGGTCACCGGGGCCCGCCGACCGCTACCGTCCCCGCCATGACCACAGCACGGACAGACGCCGCGGCACCGACGGACCGCTCGGCGCGGGTACGGATCGAACCCTGGACGGATGCCGACCTCGCACTGCTGCGCCGGGTCAACACCCCGGAGATGAAGAAGCACGTCGGCGGACCGGAGACCGAGGAGCAGGTGCTCGTCCGGCACGGCCGCTACCTGGACTTCGTCCCGTCCGGCCTCGGCTGCATGTACCGGATCGTGCTGCTGCCCGAGGGCGAGCCGGTCGGCACGGTCGGCTACGGCACCCGGACCTGGCAGGGCGGGACGGTCCACGAGATGGGGTGGAACGTCCTGCCCGGCTTCCAGGGCCGGGGCATCGCCGTCGCCGCCACCCGCGCCGCGGTCGCGGCCGCCCGCCGCGAGGCCGCCCACCGGTACCTGCACGCCTTCCCGTCGGTGGACAACCCCGCCTCCAACGCGGTCTGCGAGAAGGCCGGGTTCACCCTGCTCGGCGAGACGGAGTTCGAGTTCCCGCCCGGACGGTTCATGCGCAGCCACGACTGGCGGGTGGACCTGCACGCTTCGGAGTGACCAGGCGCCCCGAGCGCGCGTCGCCCCCGGCCCGCGGACCGGGGGCGACGGTCACGCGGACCGGGGCGACGGTCAGAACAGGGTGCCGCTCTCCAGCTCCAGCAGCCACCGCTTTCGGTCCACGCCCGCCGCGAAGCCGGTGAGCGACCCGTTGGCGCCGAGCACCCGGTGGCAGGGCCGCACGATCAGCAGCGGGTTGGCTCCGACCGCGCCGCCGACCGCCCGGACCATCCGCGGCTCCTGCCCGGCCAGCTCGGCGAGTTCGCCGTAGGTGACGGTCTTGCCGTACGGGATCTCGTCCAGCGCGGCCCAGATCGCCCGGCGGAACTCGGTGCCCACCGGCGCGAGCGGCAGGTCGAAGCCGGTGCGCTCACCGGCGAAGTAGGCGGTCAGCTGGGCGACCGGTTCGGCGAGCGCCTCCGGGTCGAGGACCCAGTCGTCGTCGGGCTCGGCCAGCGCGTACTTCTGGCCGGGTGCCGTGACGGTGGCCAGCGCGGCCGGTCCGCCGCCCTCGGGCAGGACGCCGCTCAGCAGCAGGCGGCCGAAGGGGCTCTCCATGGTGGTGTACACGGTGGTGCTCATGCTCGTACGTTCTCCGTTCCGGTACTGCTGGTCGTCGCGGGGCCGGCCCACAGCCGGTGGACCGCGTAGGAGCGCCACGGGGCCCAGGCCTCGGCCGCGTGGGCGGCCGACTTCGGGTCGCCGGGGGCACCGAGCCGGACGAGGCCGTGCTTGACGCCCACGTCGCTCGGGAGGAAGACATCGGGGTCGCCCAGGGCCCGCATCCGCAGGTAGCCGACCGTCCAGGGGCCGATGCCGGGCTGGGCCAGCAGCCCGGCCGCGGCCTCCTCCCGGTCGACCCCGCTGTCGAGGCGGACCACACCCTCGGCCAGGGCCGCGCACAGCCCGGTGAGCGCGCGGCGGCGGGCGGCGGGCATCGCGAAGTCCTCCGGGTCGGCTGCCGCCAGGGCCGCCGAGGTCGGGAAGAGCAGCCGCAGGCCGCCACTGGGTTCGGGCAGCGCGGCGCCGTACTTCTCGGCGAGCCGCCCCGCCAGCGTACGGGCCGCGCCGACGCTGATCTGCTGGCCGAGGACGGCGCGGACGGCGAGCTCGTGCGGGTCCACGTGGCCGGGCGAGCGCAGACCGGGACGCTCCCGGACCAGCGGGCCGAGCACCGGGTCCGCGCCGAGCTGCTCGTCGACCGCGAGCGGGTCGGCGTCCAGGTCGAAGAGGTTGCGCAGGCGCTGGACCGCGGTCGGCAGGTCGCGCAGGTCGGCGAGCAGCAGGCGGCAGTCCAGCCAGCCGCGGTCGCGCGGCGCGCCCGGCGCCAGGCCGTCGACCTCGGCGATGCCGTGGCCGTACGGGAGCGCCAGGGTGCGCCGGTAGGTGCGGACGCCGGGGGGCTTGCCGGGGACGACCTCCTCCACACCGGGGACGGCGCGCAGGGCGAGGAAGTCGATCAGGTGGTCGCTGTCCAGCGCGCCGCGGTAGGCGAGGCGCAGGCTGAGGCCGCCCGCCGGGGTCGCGGTGCGGCGGCCGGCGGCGACCTCCGCGCGCAGGCCGCTGGGGGTGCGGTCGTACACCTCGCGCACCGTGTCGTTGAACTGGCGGACCGAGGCGAACCCGGCCGCGAACGCGACATCGGTGACGGACAGCTCGGTGGTCTGGAGCAGGAGCCGGGCGGTCTGGGCCCGACGGGCGCGGGCGAGCGCGATCGGGCCGGCGCCGAGCTCGGCGGTGAGCTGGCGCTGCAGCTGCCGGGAGCTGTAGCCGAGGCGGCCGGCCAGGCCCGCGACACCCTCGCGGTCCACCACGCCGTCGCCGATCAGGCGCATCGCGCGGCCGACCAGGTCGGCGCGGTGGTTCCACTCGGGGGAGCCCGGCACGGAGTCGGGGCGGCAGCGGCGGCAGGCGCGGAAGCCCGCGCCCTGGGCGGCCGCGGCGCTGGGGTAGAAGACGCAGTTGACGCGCTTGGGGGTCACGGCGGGGCAGCTCGGTCGGCAGTAGATGCCGGTGGAGGTGACCGCCGTGAAGAAGACGCCGTCGAAGCGGGCGTCGCGGCTGTCCACGGCTCGGTACCGGATGTCGTCGTCGATCACGTTGTCCAGTCTGCGGGATCGGGCGGGGGGTGACTGGCGGGAATCGGACATTGCCGTTGGGGGCTTCCCCTCCCCCGCCCTCCCCCCGCCCTCCCCCTATCCCGGCCCGGCCCGGCCCGAAAATCGCGGGCCCTCCGGTCGGCCCGAGGCTACGCTCGCCCGCATGAGCGACCAGCCCGCCGAGCAGCGCGACGACCGGCCCATCGAGCACCCGTCCGAACCCCCGTACGCAGGCCCGGACGACCCACGCGTCGCCGCCCTGCCCCCGGAGGAGTTCGCGTTCCCCGGCCCGCTGCGCGACCAGCTGGTCGCCGCCGTCCTCAGTGGCGCCAAGACCAGCACCACCGGCCTGGTCGCCGATTACGAGCACGAGGGCGAACCGCTGCCGCGCCCCGGGAACCGGGGCGCCGTCCTCGACTCGGACGGCCGCCGGGTCGCGGTGATCGAGACCACGGACGTCCGGGTGGTCCCGCTCGCCGACGTCGACCTCCGGCACGCCCTGGACGAGGGCGAGGGGTACGAGAGCGTGGCCGCCTGGCGTGCGACGCACGAGGGGTTCTGGCGCAGCCCCGAGATGCTCGCCGCCCTCGATGACCCGGCCTTCACCGTGGACGACGCCACCCCGGTGGTCCTGCAGCGCTTCCGCCTGGTGGCCGACCTCCGCTGAGCCCAGCGGAGACCGGCCGACGGAGACCGGCCCACCAGCACCGGCCGGCGCTTCACCGGCCGGCACCTCACTGGTCAGCGCTTCACCGGACCTCCCGCGGTGCGCATCGACTTGGTGATCGCCTTCCACTTCTGGAGCCGGGCCTTGGCCACCCGGGCGTCCGAGCGCGAGGCGATCCACTCGTTCTCGCGCTGGAGCTTGAGGTAGCTGTCCATCCGGCGCTGCGGCAGGGTGCCGTCGGCCAGCGCCGCCCGCACCGCGCAGCCGGGCTCGGTGTGGTGGCCGCAGTCGTGGAAGCGGCACTCCTCGGCCAGCTCGGCTATGTCGGCGAAGGCCAGGTCCACGCCCTCGCCACCGTAGAGGCCGACCTCGCGCAGCCCGGGGGTGTCGATCAGCACGCCCCCGCCGGGCAGCGGGATCAGCTCGCGGGTGGTCGTGGTGTGCCGGCCCTTCTGGTCGGCCTCGCGGGCCTCCTGGACCGTCATCACCTCGATGCCGGCCAGCGCGTTGGTGAGCGTGGACTTGCCGACACCGGACTGGCCGATCACGGCGGTGGTGCCGGGGGTGCAGGCGCGCAGCACGTCCATGCCGTCACCCGTCTCGGCGCTCACCACGAGCACCGTGACCCCCGGGGCGACCGCTTCGACGTCGGCCCGGATGAAGTCGGCGTCGTCGACCAGGTCGGCCTTGGTGAGGACGACCAGCGGTTCGGCGCCGGACTCCCAGGCCAGGGCGAGGAAGCGCTCGATCCGCCCGAGGTCCGGGTCGGTCGCGAGGGAGGAGGCGATCAGGACGGTGTCGACATTGGCGGCCAGCACCTGGCCGTCGGAGCGCTTGCCGGCCACCTTGCGGATGATCGCGGTGGAGCGCGGCAGCAGCGCGACGACAGCGGCCATCGGCTGGGCGTGGAGGTCCACGGCCGCCCAGTCGCCCGTGCACGGGCAGTTGATCATGTCGGCGTCGCCGACCGGCCGGGTGTCGAACCGGACGGTGCGGGGCTCGCCCGTCTCCGGGTCGGCGATCACGGCGTCGCACCGGCCGCGGTCGACCCGGACGATCCGGGCCGGCAGCAGACCGGCCTCGCCGAGCGGGGCGAACAGCTCCGCGAGCTCGGGCGTCCAGCCGTAGCCGGCCGGCGCGGAGCCGTCGGCAGCGTCCAAAGGAGCGGACGAGGGAACGGACGAGACGGAGAGAGAAGAAGAGGAGAACGACGGAACGGAGGCAGCGTTGGACAACGCAATGGCCCTTCGGGAGGAATGACCCCGGCGGGCTACGGCTGGCGCGAAGGGCTCAGCCGGCGGCCGGGAAAAGGAGGTGAACGCGCGCGCTGCCCTGGGCAGCTATCGGGGCGACAACGACCACGGGGTTCACCTCCTGCTCTCTACTCCTCGGGCGGCCTGCATGGCCCCCGAACCGAACGCCTCAAACGCTAGCGGGCCCGTCCGGAAGCGCCAACCCATTTTTGACCTGCGGAAATGCGCCCCAGTGACGGCCGACGGACGCCCGAGGGGCCAAGCCCAAGGGGCCAACATTGGCCCGCCCAACCGGAGGGGCACCCGACCCCGCCGCTACCCCCCGTACCGGTGCTTGAGGTTCGGGTCGTCCAGCCACCAGGGCCGCATCCCGGTCTCCTCCTCCTCGGGCCGCCCGTCCGCCCGCGCCTCCGCGGCCGCCGCCTCGAAGCGCGCGTCCAGCTCGGCGTCGACGGCCACCGTCTCCTCCCGCCCCTGCACCACCATCCGCCGTACCAGCGCGGCCAGGAACGGCAGCCCGACCAGGTCCCCCAGCACCCAGAACGCGTTGCCGCCCCAGGTCTGGTCCTGGGCCAGGCTCGGCCCCCACGGCCGCCCGAGCGCCACGTAGTAGTGCTCGGCGACCAGGTGGCCGCCGTAGATCAGCACGATCCCGAGCCCGGCGTCGAAGATCACCTCGGCGAAGGTGATGAACAGCCCGACCAGGTGCGGGTACTCGTGCCCGACCGGGTCGATCTGCAGCCGCGGCCAGAAGTAGGCGAGGCCGAGCAGCACCAGCGCCAGGTGCAGCAGCACGTTCCCGAACGCGCTGGACACCGACTCCTCGTACCAGGGCGTGAAGTAGAGCAGCCACGGCGGCGCCATCAGCAGCGCGGTGGAGACGGCCGGGAACATCAGCACCTTGGACGGGCGGCTGCGCAGCGCCCGCAGGATCCGCTCCCGGCGGACCGGCGGCGCCGCCCGGACCAGCAGCGAGACGGGTGCGCCGAGCGCGAGCAGCAGCGGGACGACCATCAGCAGCAGCACGACCTGCACGGCCCGGTCGGTGAACAGGATCCGGTCGTACACGCCGAGGCCGGAGCAGGTGCACCAGATCCACAGCAGCAGCCCGCCGAGGAACGCGGCGGTGCGGCTGGGCGGCCAACGCCCGTCGCCGGACACCGAGCCGCCGGCGCCCGCACGGCCGGACACCGAGCCGGACCGGTGGACGGCGCGCACCGCGGCCAGGTACCAGCCGCCGAGCAGCACCGAGAGGGTGAGCACCAGCGGTTCGGCCGTCCAGGACGTGACCAGGTCGGACCACTGCCACGCGGGCGGCCCGCTGTACGCGAGCACGGAGACCGCGCCGTCCACCGCGCCGTTCATCCGTCCGCCCACCTCGCTCGGGCCCACCGCCACCGGGGCGGCGGCCACCGTCCGCACCACCGCCGGTCGACAGGCACGGCGGGCACCGCGGCGGACGCCGCGACGCCCGGCCATGATGTCCCTCCGCCACCGCCGGGACGCAGCCGGGGCCCGTCTCTATACCTGTACCTGAACAAAGCTTTACCCATCCCCAACAAAGCTTTGCCCAGGCAAAGTTCTGCCCTCGGAGCCCCGCGGATCGCAACCGCGGCGAAGACACAAACGTCTGGCAGGATGCCCGACGGCGATACCCGCCACCAGGGTGACAAGGGGACGACAAGAGGTGCAAAGCACTGCACGCGGCGAGGGCCGGCGACTGGCCGCGCGCCACCGCAACATCGAGCTGGGCCTGCTGGCGCTCGCGGTGGCCGTCTGTCTGGCGGGACACATCGAGGCCGCCCTGGCACTGACCGGCACGATGCCGCCCGGCCTGCTGGTGCACGGCCTGGCGCTGGGCGCGCTCGCCGGGGCGGCGCACCTCGCGGTGCGGCGGTTCGCGCCGTACGCGGATCCGCTGATCCTCCCGCTGGGCGTCTTCCTGACCGGCTTCGGCCTGGTGCTGCTGGACCGGCTGGACTTCAGCTACAAGGCCGCGCACGCCGCCAAGGGCGACTATCAGAAGCTCCCGGCCGCGCCCTCCCAGCTGATGTGGGTGTTCCTCTCGGTGGCGGCCGCGATCCTGCTGATCGTGCTGGTCAAGCACCACCGCTTCTTCCAGCGGTACGTCTACCTGCTGATGGCGGGGGCGCTGATCCTGCTGGCCGCGCCGGTGGCCTCCCCGGGCGACAGCTTCGGCGCCAAGCGCTGGATCCGGCTGTTCGGGCTCTCCTTCGAGCCGGACGAGTTCGTGAAGGTCGCGATCACGATCTTCTTCGCGGGGTACCTGATGGCCTCCCGGGACGCCCTGGCGCTGGCCGGACGCAAGATCTGGGGGATGACCCTGCCGCGCGGCCGGCACGCCGGTCCGGTGCTGGCGATCTGGGTGGTCAGCCTGCTGGTGCTGATCTTCGAACGCGACCTCGGCACCTCGCTGATCTTCTTCGGCGTCTTCATCGTGATGCTCTACGTGGCGACCGAGCGCACCAGCTGGGTGGTGCTCGGCCTGCTGATGGCGGTCGGCGGCGCGGCGGTGGTCGGCACCGTCGAGCCGCACGTGCACGGCCGCGTCGAGGCCTGGCTGCACCCGCTCGACTACTACAAGCCGGTGCACGACATGGCGATCTCCGAGCAGCCCGCCGAGGCGCTGTTCAGCCTCGGCACCGGGCACCTGACCGGGACCGGCCTGGGCTCCGGCCGCCCCTGGCTGATCGGCTTCGCGGGGCGCAGCGACTTCATCTTCACCACCATCGGCGAGGAGCTGGGCCTGGCCGGGGTGACGGCGGTGCTGCTGGTCTACGTGCTGCTGGTCCAGCGCGGCATGCGCACCGCGATCGGCCTGACCGACCCGTTCGGCAAGCTGCTGGCCACCGGCCTGTCGGCGGCGCTCGCGCTGCAGGTCTTCGTGGTCGTCGGCGGGGTCAGCGGGCTGGTCCCGCTGACCGGCAAGGCGCTGCCGTTCCTGGCCGCCGGCGGTTCCTCACTGCTGGCGAACTGGCTGATGGTCGCGCTGCTGATCAAGCTGAGCGACTCCTCCGGGCGCACCGCCCTGGAACCGGCCCCGCCGGCCCCCGAGCCGCTCCCGGCGCAGGCCCGCCCGGTCGATCCGGCGGCGGCGACGACGGACCTGACACCCCCGGGGCCGACCCTCGCCGGACCGCACCCCGCCGCACCGCACGCCGCGGGGCCGCACTCCGCAGACCCGCACTCCGCGGGCCCGCGACCGGGCGAGCCCCAGTCCGCCGGGGCGCAGCCCGCCGCACCCGCCCCGGGCCTGGCCGACCCCTCCGCGCCGACCGAACTGCACCAGGCGTACGGCCACCACCAGGGCGCACCGCTGCCCCCCGGCCCGCACTACGGCTACCCCCCGAACCCCGCCACGAGCTGACCGCCGGACCCGCCCGACCCGCCTGACCACCAACCGGCCGGCTGGCCGGCCACCGCGCTGACGCACCGGCAGACGGGCAGGGCCTCCCCCGCACCCGCAGAAGAGGCCCTGCCCGTCTGCCATACCCCGCCCGGCGCCGCTCCCGCACCGCGCCGGAACCGCCCCCGCACCGCGCCCGGACCGCGCCCGGACCGCGCCCGGACCGCGCCCGGTCACCACCTACCGCCTACCGCTGCTCCCACGGCGGCCGGGGCGGCCTCGGCGGGTACCCCGGCACCTGCTGCCCCTGCTGCCCGCCGAGCCCGGACGGCTCCCCCGCGCCGGAAGCACCCGGAGCACCCGGAGCACCCGGAGCGCCCGGAGCCCCCTGGGCCCGCTTCGGCGGCCCGGACGGCCGGTCGCTGTCCGGCGGCGGCGGGGCGGGCCGGTGGTGCGGCCCGCCGCGGGCCGTGAGCCGGCCGCGCAGGTTGTCGGCCGCCAGCACGTCGGCCCAGCGCTCCGGGTACTCGGACGGCACATCGACGTCCTCGCCGTCGCCCTCGTCCTCACCCCACTCCTCCTCGACGCCCTCGGCGAGTCCGAGTTCGCGGGCGCGCCGGGCCCGTTCGACGGCCCGGCGGGCGGCCACCTCGCGGACCACGGCCGCGGCCGCCTCCTCGTGGGCGCGCTCGTTCTCGGCGCGGGCGTCGGCGGTCTCCAGGGTGGGCCAGCGGCGGTCTATGGCGGCGTTCATGGCGGCGCCGATGAGCACGGCGAGGGCCACCACGAAGATCCACAGCAGCACGGCCACCGGCGCCGCGAGCGAGCCGTACACCGAGGGGCCCTCGACGGAGCTGACCAGGTAGACCCGGAGCCCGACGCTGCAGAAGACGAGCACCACCAGGGCGACCAGGGCCCCGGGGATGTCCTCGCGCCACGGTGTCGAGACCGGGACGGCCAGATGGTAGAGGGTGGTCAGCGAGACGATCAGCAGCACGATCGCGACCGGCCAGTAGGCGGCGCCGACCACCCCGGCGATCCCGGGCACGGCGTTCTCGACCAGTCCGGGCCCGGCCATCAGCAGCGGCAGCACCAGGGAGCCGATCACCAGGGCGCCGAGGTAGAGGCCGAGCGACATCAGCCGGGTCTTGACGATGCCCCGCTTGCCGTCGAGCCCGTACATGACGGTGATGGTGTCGATGAAGATGTAGAGCGCCCTGGAGCCGGACCACAGCGACAGCAGGAAGCCGATCGAGACGAGGTCGGGCCGGCTGTGGTCGAACACCTGGTTGAGCAGCGGGACGACGACCTCCTTGACGGAGGAGTCCGACAGGACCGTCCCGGAGGCCGAGACGATGTCGTGCTTGAGCCGGTCGATGGTGCCCGCGCCGAGGAACTCGTCGAGGTAGCCGAGGGTGCCGGCGAGGCCGAGCAGCAGCGGCGGGATCGACAGCAGCGTGAAGAAGGCGGCCTCGGCGGCGAGGCCGGTGACCCGGTACTCGACGCAGGTGTTGGTGGTGTCCCGGACCAGCTCCCACGCCGTGCGGCGCCAGGTGGCCTGTTTGGCCGCCCGCCGTGCGCCCTTGCCCCGGCGCCGGGAGGGCCGCTCGGCGTTCGGTCTGCTCGTATCGCCTGCTGCTTGCACAGGGCTAACGGTATCGGGCCGGGACTGCGCGGTTGATCTCCCCCGGGGTTCGGGGGCGCGTCCGGACGCCGGGGCCGGGAGCGGCGGGAACCTCCGGGTGTCCCACATGACGAAACCTCAGCGTCCAACATCCGGATGTTAGTGGACCGCGAGTCGTGGGCCGTGCGAATCTCTTGCCATGCGTAGCGCCGGAACCACCCTAGTAGGTCGACTCCACGTCGATCTCCTTCGCGTGTCCAGCGCCATCTGTCCGGTGACCTGAGCCCATCCCAGCCGCACCACCGCACCCGGCGCCACACCTTCCCGCCATCCCCGCCGCAGCGGATGCGCAGGCGCCTGCCCGGCCTCGGTCACTGCCCTCCCGGTCCTGAGAAACCCGCAGGTCAGAGCAGCACCGCACGGCTGAGCCAGCCCCGCGAGACATCCGGCGTCAGCGCCACCTGCCCCGAAGGACTTCACCATGGCCACCTCCCCCGAGACCGTCGAGCCCACGGCCGACCGCCCTGCCCAGAGCCGCCCCGCAGCGGCCCGCAAGGCGACCCGTCACCGCGGCGAGGGCCA
Organism: Kitasatospora sp. NPDC056446; assembly: GCF_042796115.1. Classification (NCBI taxonomy): domain Bacteria; kingdom Bacillati; phylum Actinomycetota; class Actinomycetes; order Kitasatosporales; family Streptomycetaceae; genus Kitasatospora; species Kitasatospora sp. NPDC056446. The sequence continues at coordinate 68,143 of NZ_JBHTRF010000033.1, forward strand.
GTGGGGCATGGGCCACCACACCCCGCTGAACGCCAACGAGCAGTTCAAGAAGGACGACGACGGTCTCAATGTGCGGACACGTATTGAGACGATCTACTCGAAGCGCGGCTTCGACTCGATCGACCCCGCCGACCTTCGCGGCCGGATGCGCTGGTGGGGCCTGTACACCCAGCGCAAGGAGGGCATCGACGGCGGGAAGACGGCGATCCTCGACCCGCACGAGCTGGACGCCGAGTACTTCATGCTCCGCGTGCGCATCGACGGCGGCCGGCTGACCGTCGCCCAGCTGCGGGCGGTCGCCGAGGTCTCCGAGCAGTACGCCCGCGGCACCGCGGACCTGACCGACCGCCAGAACATCCAGTACCACTGGATCCGGATCGAGGACGTCCCGGCGATCTGGCAGAAGCTGGAGGCCGTCGGCCTGTCCACCACCGAGGCCTGCGGCGACACCCCGCGCGTCATCCTCGGCTCCCCGGTGGCCGGCATCGCCGAGGACGAGATCATCGACGGCACCCCGGCCATCGAGGAGATCCAGCGCCGCTTCATCGGCAACAAGGACTTCTCCAACCTGCCGCGCAAGTTCAAGAGCGCCGTCTCCGGCTCCCCGCAGCTGGACGTCGCGCACGAGATCAACGACGTCGCCTTCGTCGGCGTGGTCCACCCCGAGCACGGGCCCGGCTTCGACCTGTGGGTCGGCGGCGGCCTGTCCACCAACCCCAAGCTGGGCGTGCGCCTGGGCGCCTGGGTCCCGCTGGACGAGGTGGCCGACGTCTACGGCGGCGTCATCGGCATCTTCCGCGACTACGGCTACCGCCGCCTGCGCAACCGCGCCCGGCTGAAGTTCCTGGTCGCCGACTGGGGACAGGAGAAGTTCCGTCAGGTGCTGGAGGACGAGTACCTGAAGTACAAGCTCGTCGACGGCCCCGCGCCCGCCGAACCCGCCGCCCGCTGGCGCGACCACGTCGGCGTCCACCGGCAGAAGGACGGCCGGTTCTACATCGGCTTCGCCCCGCGCGTCGGCCGGGTCGACGGCAAGCTGCTCGGCCGGATCGCCGACCTCGCCGCCGCCCACGGCAGCGACCGGGTGCGCACCACCGCCGAGCAGAAGATGCTGGTCCTCGACATCGCCGAGGAGCACGTCGAGTCGGTGGTGGCCGGCCTGGAGGCGCTCGACCTGCGGGTCACCCCGTCGCCGTTCCGCCGCGGCACCATGGCCTGCACCGGCATCGAGTACTGCAAGCTCGCCATCGTCGAGACCAAGGAGCGCGGCCGCACGCTCATCGACGAACTGGAGCAGCGCCTGCCCGACTTCGCCGAGCCGCTGACCATCAACATCAACGGCTGCCCGAACGCCTGCGCCCGCATCCAGGTCGCCGACATCGGCCTCAAGGGCCAGCTGGTCACCGACGAGGACGGCCGGCAGGTCGAGGGCTACCAGGTGCACCTGGGCGGCGCGCTCGGCCTGGAGGCCGGCTTCGGCCGCAAGGTCCGCGGCCTCAAGGTCACCAGCGCCGGCCTGCCCGACTACGTCGAGCGCCTGCTGACCCGCTACCGGGCCGACCGCACCGAGGGCGAGCGCTTCGCCCAGTGGACGGCCCGCGCGACCGAGGAGCAGCTGTCGTGAGCGAGCGAGCCGCCCCGTTCTTCTGCCCGTACTGCGGGGACGAGGACCTGCGCCCGTCCGAGGCCGGGCACGGCGCCTGGGAGTGCCACGGGTGCCGCCGCGCCTTCCAGTTGAAGTTCCTCGGCCTGCTGGCACCGACCGACCACGGGGGGACGTCCCATGAGCAGCACCGCGACTGACCACGAGGCGGCAGCCGTCCGGGCCGGACGCGAACTGGAGGAGGCGACGGCGCAGGAGGTCCTGTCCTGGGCCGCCGAGACCTTCGGCCGGCGGTTCTGCGTCACCTCCTCCATGGAGGACGCGGTCGTCGCCCACCTCGCCTCGTCGGTGTTCCCCGGTGTGGACGTGGTGTTCCTGGACACCGGCTACCACTTCCCGGAGACCATCGGCACCCGCGACGCGGTGGCCGCGACCATGCCGGTCAACGTCATCACGCTCACCCCGCTGCGGACCGTCGCCGAGCAGGACGCCGAGTACGGGCCGCACCTGCACGACCGCGACCCGGACCTGTGCTGCTCGCTGCGCAAGGTCGAACCGCTGAACCGCGGCCTCGGCGGCTACGACGCCTGGGCCACCGGGCTGCGCCGCGACGAGTCGCCGACCCGGGCGAACACCCCGGTGGTCTCCTGGGACCCCAAGCGCCGCAAGGTCAAGATCGCCCCGATCGCCCGGTGGACGCAGGAGGACGTGGACGCCTACGTCGCCGCCAACGGCGTGCTGCTCAACCCGCTGCTGTGGGAGGGCTACACCTCGGTCGGCTGCTCGCCGCTGTCCTGCACCCGCAAGCCCGCCGAGGGCGAGGACGCCCGGGCCGGCCGCTGGTCCGGATCCGGCAAGACCGAGTGCGGCATCCACCTCTGACGGACCGTCACCCACCCCGCGAGGGGACCGTCCCCTAACCCCGTAAGGAAAGAACCGTGACAGCTCACACCCGGGTCGCCGACGAAGCCGCAGAGGCGGCCCCCCCGGCCGCCCCCTGCGAGCGCGGCGCCACCGTGTGGCTGACCGGGCTGCCGAGCGCCGGCAAGACCACCCTGGCCTTCGCGCTGGCCGAGCGGCTGCGCGCCCAGGGCCACCGGGTCGAGGTCCTGGACGGCGACGAGATCCGCGAGTTCCTCTCCAAGGGCCTCGGCTTCTCCCGCGAGGACCGGCACACCAACGTCACCCGGATCGGCTTCGTCGCCGAGAAGCTCGCCGCCAACGGCGTCAAGGTGCTCGCCCCGGTGATCGCCCCGTTCGCCGACTCCCGCGCCGCCGTGCGCGAGCGGCACGCCGCGGCGGGCACCGAGTTCCTGGAGATCCACGTCGCGACCCCGGTCGAGCTGTGCGCCGAGCGCGACGTCAAGGGCCTGTACGCCAAGCAGGCCGCCGGCGAGCTCTCCGGCCTGACCGGCGTGGACGACCCGTACGAAGCCCCGGAGACCCCGGAGCTGCGGATCCAGACCCAGGGCCGCGAGGTGGCCGACTCCGCCGCCGAGCTGCACGCCTTCCTGACCGAGAGGGGACTCGCATGACCACCGCGACCGACAGCCCGGTCCGCACCGACGACCCCGGCCACGACGCCGGGGGGCCGTTCGCGCTGTCCCACCTGGACGTGCTGGAAGCCGAGTCGGTGCACATCTTCCGCGAGGTCGCGGGGGAGTTCGAGCGCCCGGTGATCCTGTTCTCCGGCGGCAAGGACTCCATCGTCATGCTGCACCTGGCGCTCAAGGCGTTCGCGCCCGCCGCCGTCCCGTTCTCCCTCCTGCACGTCGACACCGGGCACAATTTCCCCGAGGTCATCGCCTACCGGGACCGCGTCGCGGCCGAGCACAACCTGCGCCTGCACGTCGCCCACGTCCAGGACTTCATCGACGACGGACGGCTGCGCGAGCGCCCCGACGGCACCCGCAACCCGCTGCAGACCGTGCCGCTGCTGGACGCCATCGAGTCCAACCGCTTCGACGCGGTGTTCGGCGGCGGGCGCCGCGACGAGGAGAAGGCCCGCGCCAAGGAGCGCGTCTTCTCGCTGCGCGACGAGTTCGGCGCCTGGGACCCGCGCCGCCAGCGCCCCGAGCTGTGGTCGCTCTACAACGGCCGGCACGCGGTCGGCGAGCACGTCCGGGTGTTCCCGCTGTCCAACTGGACCGAGCTGGACGTCTGGCAGTACATCGAGCGCGAGGGCATCGAGCTCCCCGGGATCTACTACGCCCACGAGCGCGACGTCTTCGCCCGCAACGGCATGTGGCTGACCGCCGGCGAGTGGGGCGGCCCCAAGGACAGCGAGCCGGTCGAGCGGCGGCTGATCCGCTACCGCACCGTCGGCGACATGTCCTGCACCGGCGCCGTCGACTCCGACGCCACCACCATCGGAGCCGTGATCACCGAGATCGCCGCCTCGCGCCTCACCGAACGAGGCGCCACCCGCGCCGACGACAAGATGTCCGAGGCCGCGATGGAAGACCGCAAGCGCGAGGGGTACTTCTAATCATGACCGGCACCACCCAGAACACCCCCCAGGCCGGCACCGTCCAGGCCGGCACCGCCACCTCGCTGCTGCGCTTCGCCACCGCCGGATCCGTCGACGACGGCAAGTCCACCCTGGTCGGCCGCCTGCTGCACGACTCCAAGTCGGTGCTGGCCGACCAGCTGGAGGCGGTCGAGCACGCCTCGCGCAACCGCGGCCAGGAGACGCCCGACCTCGCGCTGCTCACCGACGGCCTGCGCGCCGAACGCGAGCAGGGCATCACCATCGACGTCGCGTACCGCTACTTCGCCACCCCCCGGCGGCGGTTCATCCTCGCCGACACCCCCGGGCACGTGCAGTACACCCGCAACATGGTGACCGGCGCCTCCACCGCCGAACTCGCCATCGTCCTGGTCGACGCCCGCAACGGCGTGGTCGAGCAGACCCGCCGGCACGCCGCCGTGGCCGCGCTGCTGCGGGTGCCGCACGTCGTCCTGGCCGTCAACAAGATGGACCTGGTCGAGTACGCGGAGCCCGTCTTCGCCGCCATCGCGGAGGAGTTCACCGCCTACGCCGCCTCGCTCGGCGTCAGGGACGTGCTGGCGGTGCCGATCTCCGCGCTCGCCGGGGACAACGTCGTCGAACCGTCCGCCCACATGGACTGGTACGGCGGCCCGACCCTGCTGGAGCACCTGGAGACGGTCCCGGTCGGCAGCGACCCGAGCGCCGAGCCGGCCCGCTTCCCGGTCCAGTACGTGATCCGCCCGCAGACCGAGGAGCACCCCGACTACCGCGGCTACGCGGGCCAGCTGGCCTCCGGCGTGCTGCGCGTCGGCGACCCGGTCACCGTGCTGCCCTCCGGGCTCACCAGCACCGTCGCCGGGATCGACGCGCTCGGCCGGGAGACCGACACCGCCTGGGCCCCGCAGTCGGTCACCGTCCGGCTCGCCGACGACCTCGACATCTCCCGCGGCGACCTGCTCGCCGCCGGGCCGGTCCCCGCGCCCACCAAGGACATCGAGGCCACCGTCAGCCACCTCAGCGAGCGGCCGCTGCGCGCCGGGGACAAGGTGCTGCTCAAGCACACCACCCGCACGGTGCGCGCGCTGGTCAAGGAGATCACCTACCGGATCGCCCTGCCGACCAAGCCGGGCGACACGCTCGAACAGCGCTCCGGCGCCGACGGGCTGAACGTCAACGACATCGGCCACGTGCGGCTGCGCACCGCCGAGCCGCTGGCCCTCGACGGCTACTCCGACAACCGCCGCACCGGCTCGTTCCTGCTGATCGACCCGGCCGACGGCACCACCCTCACCGCCGGCATGGCGGGCGAGGCCTTCGACACCGTACGCACCACCGAACCCGACGAGGAGGACTGGGTCTGATGCCCCGCGAGGCGTTCTCGGGCATGGACAAGGAAGGCGGCCGCATCGGCAGCGGCGTCCTCGGCAGCGGCCAGGGCGGCCTGACCCGATGTGTGGGCCGACAGGGCTGAGAACGCCCTGTCACCGGGCTGTCTCCCCCACAGCCGCCCGGCTTGCCCCGGCACCCAGCTGCCGCGCGCACCACCCTTCCGACCGTCCGCCCGGGACCGCCTCCTGACGGTCCGTCCTCGAACAGGACCCACCATGGCACCGAACCCCTCCTCCTCGCATACCCCCGCCCGCCCCGACGCCGGCCGGATCAGACGCTCGGCGGCGGCCGCCGCGGCCGGCCTGACCGCGGTGGCCCTGCTGTCGGCCTGCAGCTACGGCTCCAAGGCGGACAAGTCCTCCGACGCCGGCACGGCCGCCGCCGCCACCTCGGGCGCCGCGAAGCTCTCCGCGGACACCGTGAAGATCGGCTACTTCGCCAACCTCACCCACGGCACCCCGCTGGTGGGCCTCCAGGAGGGCTTCTTCCAGAAGGAGCTGGGCGGCACCCAGATCAAGACCCAGGTCTTCAACGCGGGCCCGGCCGAGATCGAGGCGCTCAACGCCGGCTCGATCGACATCGGCTGGATCGGCCCCTCCCCGGCGATCAACGGCTACACCAAGTCCGACGGCCAGTCGCTGAAGATCATCGGCGGTTCGGCCTCCGGCGGCGTCAAGCTGGTCGTCAACCCGGACAAGATAGCCTCGCTGGACGACCTCAAGGGCAAGAAGATCGCCACCCCCCAGCTGGGCAACACCCAGGACGTGGCGCTGCTCAACTACCTCGCGGGCAAGGGCTACAAGGTCGACGCGGCCACCGGCGCGGGCGACGTCTCGGTGGTGCGCACCGACAACAAGGTCACCCCCGACGCCTACAAGTCCGGCTCCGTCGACGCCGCCTGGGTGCCCGAGCCGACCGCCTCCAAGCTGGTCACGCTCGGCGCGAAGGTCCTGCTCAACGAGAAGGACGTCTGGCCGGACAAGAAGTTCGTGATCACCAACATCATCGTCTCGCAGAAGTTCCTCAAGGAGCACCCGGACGTGGTGGAAGCCGTGCTGCGCGGCTCGGTGAAGACCAACGCCTTCATCAAGGCCGACTCCGCCAAGGCCAAGGCCGACGCCAACGAGGCGATCAAGAAGGAGGCCGGCAACGCCCTGGAGCCGGCCGTCCTCGACCCGGCCTGGGCCGACATCGACTTCCTGGACGACCCGCTGGCGAACACCCTCCAGGCCGAGGCCGACCACGCCGTCACCGCCGGGCTCCTCAAGAAGCCCAACCTGACCGGCATCTACGACCTCACCCTGCTGAACAAGGTCCTCGCCGCCCAGGGGCAGCCCGCCGTCTCGGACGCCGGCCTCAGCGCCAAGTAGCGCCCCGGCCCCTCCAGTTCCGCGGTCCGGCCCCCGCCCGCTCCTTCGGTCCCCGATCGATGCCCACCGGGCGGGCGGGGCCCGGGCCCCGGCCCCGAACCGCAGCCCCCGCAGACCACTCACGCAGGAGGTGCCCGGATGACCCCGGCACTGACCACCTCGGCGGACGCCCCAGGCGCCGACGCCCACGGCGGTACGCCCGCCGTCCGGATCTCGAACGTGCACAAGTCCTTCGGCCGCGCCGGCGCACAGACCCACGTGCTGGACGACATCACCCTCGACGTCGCACCCGGCGAGTTCGTCACCCTGCTCGGCGCCTCGGGCTGCGGCAAGTCCACCCTGCTCAACCTGGTCGCCGGCCTCGACAAGCCCAGCGCCGGCAGCATCGAGGTGTCCGGCGGACGCCCCGCCCTGATGTTCCAGGAACACGCCCTGTTCCCCTGGCTCACCGCCGGGAAGAACATCGAACTCGCCCTCAAGCTGGCCGGCCTCCCCCGCGCCGAGCGCCGCCCCGAGGCCGAGCGGCTGCTCGAACTCGTCCGCCTCGACGGCGCGCACGGCAAGCGGGTGCACGAGCTGTCCGGCGGCATGCGCCAGCGCGTCGCGATGGCCCGGGCGCTCGCCCAGGGCAGCAGGGTCCTGCTGATGGACGAGCCGTTCGCCGCGCTCGACGCCATCACCCGGGACGTACTGCACGACGAGATCACCCGGATCTGGGCCGAGCAGCAGCTGTCCGTCCTCTTCGTCACCCACAACGTGCGCGAGGCGGTGCGCCTGGCCCAGCGCGTGGTGCTGCTCTCCTCCCGCCCCGGCCGGGTCGCCCGCGAGTGGCGGATCGACCTGCCGCAGCCGCGCCGCATCGAGTCCTCGGGCGTCGCCGACCTGTCCATCGAGATCACCGAAGAACTGCGTGGGGAGATCCGTCGCCATGGCCAGCACTGACACCAGCCCCGTCCTGGACAAGACCGGCCCCACCGACGCGGTCGGGAAGGACGCCGGCGACACCGCCGGCGTCGGCGCGGGCCTGGACGCCCTCGACTCCGTCAACGCGCAGCGCGGCTCGCTCGGCGAGGCGCTGCGGACCAAGGCGCTGCCGCCGCTGGTCGGCGTGCTCGTCGTCCTCGCGCTGTGGCAGGGGGCGTACAGCGCCCACCTCACCTCCACGTACAAGCTGCCCAGCCCGGCCGACGTGTGGCGGTCCGGGCAGGACCTCTGGTACCAGGGCACGCTGTTCTCGATCATCTGGACCAGCGTCTGGCGCGGCCTGTCCGGCTTCCTGCTCGCCGTGGTCATCGGCACCCCGATCGGGCTGGTGGTCGCCCGGATCAAGCCGGTGCGCACCGCGATCGGCCCGGTGCTGCAGGGCCTCCAGTCGCTGCCCTCGGTCGCCTGGGTGCCCGCCGCGGTCATCTGGCTCGGCATCAACGACCAGATGATGTACGCGGTGATCCTGCTGGGCGCCGTCCCGTCCATCGCCAACGGGCTGGTCGCCGGCATCGACCAGGTGCCGCCGCTGTTCCTGCGGGCCGGCCGCACCCTCGGCGCCACCGGCCTGACCGGCGCCCGGCACGTGCTGATCCCGGCCGCGCTGCCCGGCTACCTGGCCGGGCTCAAGCAGGGCTGGGCGTTCTCCTGGCGCTCCCTGATGGCCGCCGAACTCGTCGCCTCCTCCCCCGACCTGGGCCGCGGCCTGGGCCGGTTCCTGGAGGACCAGCGCGAGTTCTCCGACATGTCCGGGGTGCTGCTCGGCATCATCCTGATCCTGTTCGTCGGCATCGCCATCGAACTGCTGGTGTTCACCCCGGTCGAGCGCCGCGTGCTGCGCAACCGGGGCCTGCTGGCCTCCGGCAAGTGAGGCACCGCTGATGCCCGCCCTCCTCCTCATCGCCCACGGCAGCCGCGACCCGCGCCACGCCGCGACCGTGGCCGCGCTCGTCGAGGAGGTGCGGGCACAGCGGCCCGCCGTCGAGGTCGCCACCGCCTACCTGGACCACTGCGCGCCGCGGATCCCGCAGGTCCTCGGCCAGCTGACGGACGCGGTGGCCGTCCCGCTGCTGCTCAACCGGGCGTTCCACGCCAAGCACGACATCCCCGCCGCCCTGCGCGCGGCCGGCTCCCGGCTGCCGGTCGCGGACGTGCTGGGGCCGTCCCCGCTGCTGCTCGCCGCCCTGGACCGCCGCCTCGCCGAAGCCGGACTGGACGTCTCCTCCCCCGCCGTGCGCGCCCGCACCGGCGTCGTGCTCGCCGCCGCCGGGTCCTCCGACCCGGCCGCCGACGCCGCGACCCGCGCGGTGGCCGCCGAGTGGCGCCGCACCCGCGGCTGGGCCGCCGTCGAGGTCGCCTACGCCTCCGCGGCCGGCCCCCGCGTCCCCGACGCCCTCGCCGCCCTGCGCGCCGCCGGCGCCGGGCGCACCGCCGTCTCCCCCTACCTCCTCGCCCCCGGCCTGCTCCCGGACCGCATCGCGGCGGCCTCCGACGGCGCGGACCTGGTCGCGGGCGTCCTCGGCGCGGCCCCGGAGCTGGCCGCCCTCCTGCTCCGGCGCCACGCCGAGGCCCGCCGCACAGAGGCCCGCCGCACCCGCCGGCCCGCCCGGGCCCTCAGCGCCTGACCGTCACGACGCCCTGCGGTGCCGGTACTCGGCGACCGCCGCGGTGATCACACTGAACGGCACCGGTTCGTCAAGATCGGCAAGAGCGCTCTCGATCCACTCCCGCATGATCGCGGTCGGCTTCACCCCCCGCTCCCGAGCCCGGCGCCGCACCTCGTCCATCACCGGCTTGGGCAGCCGCAGCGAGGTGGTGATCATCACCGACTCGGCCGCCACCGGCTCGCCTTGCTCGGCCGCCATGACCTCGTCCTCGGTCAGCTCGTGCGTCTCGTAGTACTCGGCAATCGCTTCGAGGTCCGCACCGTTGTCAGTCATCCGTCACCCTCAACTCTGGTTGTACGACTGACAGCGTCTTGCAAACGCACTGCGCAATCCAACCGCCATCGCCCTCACGGGTGACGGCGCCCGGAAGCGCGGACGGCGCGCACAGCCGGAGCCGTGCGCGCCGCCGGGGCAGGGGTCACGCCGGAAGGGTCCACTTCTGGTCGTCGTCGCCGTTGCGGTCCCAGAGCTGAACAGCACGTTGGGCCGAGCGGCATTTTCCCGCCCCTGCCGTGCGCGGCCCGCGCATGCGGAACGGCCCGGCGCCCCCTCGGTGCGAGGGGGCGCCGGGCCGTTCGGCGGGGCGGGTCAGTCGAAGGAGCGGCGCTGGCGGCCGGTCCCGTAGTTGCCACCGGACTTGGAGCCGCTGCCCGGCTTGGCGCGACCGGCGGAGCGGCCGATGAAGCCGGCCGCCTGCGGGCGGTCGCCCTGGGCGGCGGTGCCGGTCCGCTGCTTGGGGCGGGGGCGGCGCGGGTTGCCGTTCATGTCGACGTCGGCGGGCAGCGCGGAGCGCTTGCCGGGGCGGCGGCGCGGGGCACCGGTCTTGGCGCCCCCGCGCTTGTCCTCGGCCGTGCCGGCCGAGCCCGCGGCGGCCTGGGCCACCGGCACGGCCAGGGTGACCGGGACGCCACTCGGCGTGCGGGCGCCGGTGATCCGGGCCAGGTCGGCGTCGCCGGGGCGGATCTTGGTGACGGTCGGGCGGATGCCGGCCACCGTCATCAGCCGGTTGACCTCGCGGCGCTGCTCGGGCAGCACGAGGGTGACGACCGTGCCGGACTCGCCGGCCCGGGCGGTGCGGCCGCCGCGGTGCAGGTAGTCCTTGTGGTCGACCGGCGGGTCGACGTTGACGACGAGGTCCAGGCCGTCGATGTGGATGCCGCGGGCGGCGACGTTGGTGGCGATCAGCGCGGTGACGTGGCCGTCACGGAACTGGTCGAGCACCCGGTTGCGCTGCGGCTGGGACTTGCCGCCGTGCAGGGCGGCGGCCTTCACGCCGTTGGCGAGCAGCTGCTTGGCGAGCCGGTCGGCACCGTGCTTGGTGTGCACGAACATGATCAGGCGGCCCTCGCGGGAGGCGATGTGCGCGGTGGCGGAGGCCTTGTCGGTCTGGTCGAGCTGGAGGACGTGGTGGTCCATGGTGGTGACCGCGCCGGCCGACGGGTCGACCGAGTGGGTCACCGGGTCGGTCAGGAAGCGCTTGACCAGCCGGTCGACGTTGCGGTCCAGGGTGGCGGAGAACAGCATCCGCTGCCCGCCCTCGGCGACCTGCTCCAGGAGCTTGCTGACCTGCGGCAGGAAGCCCATGTCGGCCATCTGGTCGGCCTCGTCCAGGACGGTGATCGTCACGTCGGAGAGGTTGACGTCGCCGCGGCCGATCAGGTCGTCCAGCCGGCCCGGGGTGGCGACCAGGACCTCGGCGCCGCGGCGCACCGCGTTGGCCTGCTTGTTGATCGACATGCCGCCGACGACGGTGGTGATCCGCAGGTTGACGGAGGTGGCGTACGGGGTGAGCGCGTCGGTGACCTGCTGGGCCAGCTCGCGGGTGGGCACCAGGACCAGCGCCAGCGGGTGCCGGGCGACGGCACGGCGGCCGGCGGTGCGGGCGAGCAGCGACAGGCCGAAGGCCAGGGTCTTGCCGGAGCCGGTGCGGCCGCGGCCGAGCACGTCGCGCCCGGCGATCGAGTCGGGCAGCGTGGCGGCCTGGATCGGGAACGGCTCGGTGACGCCCTCGCGGCCGAGCGTGGAGAGGATCGCCTTGGGCAGTTCGAGCTCGGCGAAGGACGCGGCCGGGGGCCGCGACGGGGTGCCCTGGACGACGGTGAACTCGGCGGCCTCGGGCACGGCGGTGGCGCGGGACTGCTTGGGCGCACCCTGCCTGCCGGAGTCGCCGCGGGCGCCGCGCGGCTTGCGCGGGCGGTCGCCGCCGCCGGCGGCGGCACGGCGGGACTGGTCGGTGTTGCGGGGGCCGCGGTCGCGCGGGGAGCGGGCAGGGGTGGTCAAGGGTTTCTCCGTCCGGAGGTCGGCAGCCCGGGTCACGGACTGGGTCGGCCGTCGGGAGGAAACTCGCCGCCCCGGCCGTACGGCGGCATGAGCGGGGGGCCGCCCCCGGGGGGGGGGGGCCCCCCGGCGCGGTGTTGTCGCGGGGGGGAGGGGGGGGTGGGGATCCGGAGATTATGTTTTTGTAGG